>NZ_JAVKEA010000143.1:0-64397 GCF_040221695.1 Coleofasciculus sp. E2-BRE-01
ATCTGCATTTTTCTCGGTTTTTAGAGCAACTTGTAATTTTTCTTTTTGAGCGGGTTTCAAATAATTTTTGGCTGGCATATTTTTTTCGTTTTTCGGATTTCCTATTTTAATTATACCCTATTTAAATGCCGAACAGCTTAATACCCAATTTAAATGCATGACAGCTTATAACCGCCTTCTTCACCCACTGCCATAGTCGTAATTCTTGCTGTTCCTCCTGTCACTTGTGAATTGTCTTCACTTATAACGTCTTCCATGTTATCAAGATGTTCTAAGTCAGAAATGTCTAGTTCAAATGGATGTTTCATGATTTTCTGCTAACTCTAAATATTAGATAATCATATTTTTGCCATCAACACATGCCAATTTGGCAGTAAAATATTATAAATATACCTTTAGTAAACTTGACCAGATGATAATATTTGCGCCCTAGGGTCAGAGTATACAGCAAAAGCTTGGGACGATCATCTCTCTTCAGGATGGGCAACATCCCACAGCCTACACCCAGTCTCTTTATTCTTACAATGCATGACAGCCAACCTCAAGCGCCGATGGTTTGGCGTAACCATTGAATTTGACCCAATTGCTCCGTTTTATGGCTCAGTGTGATCGGGATTTCAATCACAAACTCTGTACCGATACCCACTTGAGAATTACAGGTAATTTTTCCTTTGTGTTTCTCAATAATTTGATAACTGACGGCTAATCCCAATCCTGTCCCTTGTCCGACAGGTTTTGTGGTGAAAAACGGTTCAAACAAATGCTCTTGCAAATGAGCAGGAATACCTAAACCATTATCGGAAATCCGAATAATCACAGTTGAGTTTAACTTAGCTATTTCCGTACTAATCCTAATCTGGGGTATAAAGGAATCATTCTGCTGGCTTTTTTCGTCTAACGCCTCAATCGCATTACCGAGAATATTGATAAACACTTGATTCAGTTGCCCCGGGTAACATTCTACTTTAGGTAACCTACTCAATTGTTTATTCACTTCAATAGCGGGTCTGTTAGGCTTTTTATTGAGGCGATTCTGTAAGAGTATCAAGGTACTCTCCAACCCCTGATGTAAATCAGTTGTCTTCATTTGGGCTTCATTCAGGTGCGAAAAATGCTGGAGCGATCGCACAATGTCTTGAACCCGAACAACACCCTCTCGAATCGAGTTGAGGGCTTTGGGAAAATCTGTCCTGAGAAAGTCAAGTTCAACCGCTTCCATTTGCTCTTGAATCGGGGCAACAGGGTGAGGATAATGCTGTTGATAGAGATCGATCAATTTGAGCAAATCATACCCATATTGATGGGCAAAACTAACATTTCCGGCAATAAAGCCAATGGGATTATTAATCTCATGGGCAATTCCCGCCACTAACTGTCCTAAGGATGCCATTTTTTTCGTTTGTACCAACTGCGCTTGGGTATTTTTAAGTTCACACAAGGCAAGTTCTAACTGATACGCTTTTTTCCGTTCCCGCGCTTCTGACTCTCGCAAAGCGTCCTCCGCTTGTCTGCGATCGCTAATATCCCGATGAGTCCCTGTCATCCTTACCGGGTTCCCTGCTTCATCCCACTCAAAGACTTTACCACGAGACAGAATCCACTTCCATTCTCCGGTTTTACATCGCATCCTAAATTCGACTTCATAGATAGGAATTAATCTATCTATATAAGCCTTTAATACGGCTTTCACTCTTGATAAATCCTCAGGATGCACCAATTGTTCAAACGCCTGAAAATTATCGTCGATTTCGTCTTCTGCATACCCCAGCATCGCTTTCCACTGCGGATTTAAATAAATATCTCCAGTGATTACTTGCCAGTCCCATAATCCCAAATCACTCCCAGATAACGCCATTTGCAATCGTTCTTCGGAAATGCGTAAGGCGGATTGGGTTAACATCTGTTCCGTAATATCATTTAGGGTTCCTGTGGTTCCCGAAACCGTACCATCGGCGGCAAAATTTATCCGCGCATGTACCTCCAACCAACGAATGTCCCCCGATTTCGTCAGGTAGCGTACCGTAGGGCGACAGGATTGTTGAACTCCAGTAATCAGCGCATCAAAGTTGTCTCGCCCCTTTTGCCAGTCATCCGGATGAATACCGTTTAAAAATGATGTACCGATACTTTCAGCGATTGAAAAGCCAGTAATTTCTGTCCAAGCCCGATTCAGAAATGTCCAATGTCCTTGGGTATCGGTTTGGAAAATGACTTCTTTGACATTATCGATAACCGACTGATATTTTTCATGATTCAACCGTTGGGATTCTTGGCGTTGCTGATTGTCAATAGCATGACGTAATGCCCGAACTAATCGGTAACTTTTGAGATTTTCTGTTACCTGATCATCCGGTGTCCCCGCTTGGATAACTTGCAGGGTTAAGGGTTCATCCTGGTTAGCCCTTAATCCGAGAATTGGCAGGGTTAAGCCCAACTGTTTTATCTGAGTAACCGTATCAAAAACGTGAGGATCAGCGTGGGACAAATGAACGACAAGAAGATCAAACGCTTCCTGACTTAATCGGGTTAGGGCTTGACAACTTTGCCTAACTTGTTGAATAATAAACGAATATCTAATTTCAGAACATAATCCTTCTCCCAATAGTTTTATCGTTTGGTAACCATCTTCGACGATGAGAACCTTCAGCGATATAGTGTTGGGGTTTTGGGTAGGGTCTAGCACCGATAACATAAGATTTGCCTAAGAACCTGTTTCTACTCAGTTTGACTGTTATTTAAAAGGGAAGATCAGGCTGTAGTAAATTAAACTGTGACAGTTTATAAACTGAACTACAGTTGTACACGCCTACTCTCGGTCTAATTTCTATTCAGAATGTTTTCAAAGCTCTGCCAATTTATTCAAATCCAGATAAAATTTCTAATTGACTCTCTCTAGATAGAACGTCAGTTCCATAATCGCAGTTAGGGATTAAAATTCGTCAAAAGTAGTCTGCCCAAAATTTATGTTCTGTAGCTATTGTTACTCTTTATCAGGAACTTCAGCCGACAATTTTGCTTACTGAAAAGGTACTCTAGAGAAAGCAAGACGACACCCACATAGTCGGTCGAGAGCCTAGTATCAGTGATTTGTGATCAGCAACCGTAAGTGCATCTATGAATGTTTACTGGGTTACGGCTTGTTACAGGGTCACTGCTTTTTACCGCACTATACTAGTTCTTCCCTTAGACCTTTTTAGACGTTTTTCCCTGAACTTGATCAAAGTTGTGACTTCATGATAGTTAGGGATTCGGTCATCAATTCATATTTTTAATATTAATTTAATTTATACTTAATATAAGTTAAAGATATAAAGTTCCTATTCGTTGTTCGTTGTCATTTACCGGGGGTAGTTGACTCCACAAACCGAGAGCGGTGGGAATCATCAAAAGGAAGAATGGGCTAGTGTAGCCGCTTTTTCGTAGAATAACTCCACAGTCTGATTTTAAGTGGTTATGAACAGAATTCATCAACTCTTTAAACTCGTTGTGATCGCGATCGCATTCACATTAGTTCCCCTAATTTATGCTCCATCCGCCTTAGCGCAAACCACACCCCCAATGGCTCAAGCCATTGTCACAAGCACCTCAGATCCCACCCAATTCATGGGAACCGTTAAATTTACCAAAACCCCAACCGGAATGCAAATTGTTGCAGATATTGATAATACTCTTTGACCGCCACTCGAACCCCCGGTTCATCATCGACCAGTAACAGTTGTGCTGACATCTATCACATCCATTTCTTCCACTTAAAACTTACCTTCTTGCGTTGCGCCACATACCGTGAAAACTTAGACCCAGCTACAGCACGAATTTTACTGGGTCAAGCCGTGTTCAAGAGCATAACGGACTAACTCGGTACGACTATTGGTGCCAGTTTTGCTGAACAAGCGACTGACATATTTCTCCACATTGCGGACACTGGTTTCCAGGCGGCGGGCAATTTCTTTATTCATCAGCCCTTGGGCAACCAAATCCAGAACACTTTGCTCTCGCGGCGTAAAGTCAATGCGGATGGGTGGGGGAGTTTGAGAAATATTACCCCGTTGAGCCAACATTTCCCGAATCGCAGTTAGCTCTTTTTCGATATTCCCTAAATCCGCTGTACCCGCCGTTTCCTGAGCAGTGGTAGCACGACGTTCCAGCAAATTCTCCACAATGGCGACTAATTCATCCGTATCAAATGGTTTAGACAAATAAGCATCACAACCTGCCTGATAGCCTTGAATCCGGTCTGTGGTCATGCCTCTAGCTGTGAGAAAGACCACTGGCAGTGATTTGAAACGAGGGTCTTCTCGCAGTTTCTTAAGAAACTGATACCCATCTACTTGAGGCATCATAATATCAGTGATTACAAGATCAGGTGTTTTTTGTTGCAACATTTGCCATGCATCATTGGCATTACTGGCAACATCGACAGTAAACCCTCCCACCTCTTCTAAATAGGCGGGGACTGATTCCCGAATCCCCGGTTCGTCATCGACCAGTAACAGTTGTGCTGACATCTCTCACTTCCTTTGCCATTCTTTATCCCAATGTAATGGAAATTTATAATAACGGCGTAGAACTCACAAGTTCAACCCCAGCGTTGAGGGGGACACCGGACTCAAATCATTACTCTAGTTGGGGTAGAAGTCTCTCTTCGTGCCTCTATTCCCGCCGTTTTTTGAGTTTTTCTTTCTTTGGAGAGAGTCAACTTTCTCCCTTACCCTCTTGAAAAGAGTTCCACACAAGCGGACACTAAGACTTGAGAGTCTATCGGCATTCCAGAGGTGTTTCGTGAAAAGAGTATTAGGTATCATTCTCGGAGGTGGCGCGGGCACCCGCCTTTATCCATTAACCAAGTTGCGGGCTAAACCGGCTGTTCCTTTGGCGGGTAAGTACCGCCTGATTGACATTCCGGTCAGTAACTGCATCAACTCCGAGATCTATCAAATTTACGTTCTTACCCAATTTAACTCAGCGTCCTTGAATCGGCACATTACCCGTGCCTATAACTTTGCTGGCTTTACCGACGGATTTGTTGAAGTTCTAGCTGCCCAGCAAACTGCTGAAAATCCTAGCTGGTTTCAGGGCACAGCAGACGCGGTTCGTCAATATTTGTGGCTCCTAGAGGAGTGTGATGTTGATGAATATATCATTCTGTCCGGTGACCATCTCTATCGGATGGACTATCGCCATTTCGTGGAACACCACCGTGAAACGAAAGCTGATATCACCCTTTCTGTGGTGCCTATCGGTGAAAAACTGGCAACCAGTTTTGGTTTGATGAAAATTGATCACACCGGCAGGGTAATTGATTTCAGTGAAAAGCCCAAAGGGGATGCGCTGAAGCAAATGCAGGTGGATACGACGGTTTTAGGGTTGAAACCCGATGAGGCAAAGGAAAAACCCTATATTGCCTCGATGGGAATTTACGTCTTTAGCAAAGAGGCGTTGATTAAGTTGTTGCAAGCCAACCCCGAACAAACCGATTTCGGTAAAGAAATCATCCCAGGGGCATCAGGAGATCATAACGTTCAAGCCTACTTGTTCAACGACTACTGGGAAGACATTGGTACCATTGAAGCGTTCTATGAGGCTAATCTAGCGTTAACTCGCCAACCCCAGCCACCGTTTAGTTTCTACGACAAAGAGGCACCGATTTATACTCGCGCCCGTTATTTGCCTCCGACTAAACTTTTGGATAGTCATGTGACGCAATCGATTGTGGGAGAAGGTTGTATTCTTAAAGATTGTCGTATCCATCACTCGGTATTGGGAGTTCGCTCTCGCATTGAAGCCGATTGTGTGATTGAAGACACTCTGATTATGGGATGTGACTTCTATGAACCCTTTGCCGAACGTCAATCCAACGTAGAGACGGGACGTGTACCCTTAGGGATTGGTGCAGGAACCACAGTTCGCCGTGCCATCATTGACAAAAATGCTCGCATTGGTCACGATGTTCAAATTGTGAACAAAGATCACGTCGAGGAAGCTGAACGTGAAAAACAAGGCTTTTTGATCCGCAATGGCATTGTCGTTGTCCTCAAAAATGCCGTAATTCCCGATGGAACGGTCATTTAGGTCTTGATTAATGACTAGGGAGATGAGGAAAAGAAAGTGTTAAGTTTACTCAGACTCGATCTGTTTGCTTCCTCATCTCTCTTGTCTCCCGAAACAGGATACCGGGAAATCCCCACTGTTTAGTTAACAGAAGCTACGCTAATTTAACGATTATTAGCCATCGACACTGAGTTAGGGTTATGCTTTATTAGGTTGAGGTAAGGCATGATGGGAAAAATGCCGATGCTTCTCTATTTGAAGCGTCAGGTGTGGAAATTGCGATCGCGTGAGTGAGAAAGATCCGAACTTAAACCCATGCTGGGGTTTGTTACTCTAGCTTTGAGGTAGAGACCTATTAGCCCAGTTTATCGATTAAATCCTTGGAGTAGAGGAGAAACCCTTCATGGCTGCAACTGACTTTAAAGACTACTATGCCGTCCTAGGAGTGAGCAAGACGGCTAGTGCGGATGAAATTAAAAAGAGTTTTCGACGTCTGGCGCGGAAATACCACCCAGACATGAACCCGGGTGACAAACAAGCCGAGGCTCGATTTAAAGAAGTGAATGAAGCCTACGAAGTCTTGTCTGACCCCGAAAAACGCAAGAAATACGATCAGTTTGGTCAGTACTGGAAGCAAGCCGGAGTTGGTGGATACCCTGGAACCGGGGGTGCTAATGTTGATTTCGGTAATTTTGATTTTGGTCAATACGGTAGTTTTGACGAGTTTATTAACGAACTTCTAGGGCGCTTTAATACAGCCGCTACAGGGACGCCAGGAGGGGCGGGAAGTCGTCGAACCTACACCTATCGCTCTACTCCAGGCGGTGCAACGGGTGCTGGCTTCAATGACTTTACCAGTGGCTTTGGTGGCTTTAATGATTTCGCTGGCTATGAAAGTGGCAAAGCAGCAGGAGCAGGAGCTGATCGGGAAGCTACAATTACATTGAGCTGGTCTGACGCCTTCCGGGGTACGCAAAAACGGATTAATTTGGGTAGTGAAATCATCGAAGTGCGAATTCCGCCCGGTGCTAAACCAGGAAGTCGGATTCGGGTTCGAGGTAAGGGTCAAGTGAGCCAATACAACCAGCAACGGGGTGATTTGTACTTAATTGTAGACCTGAAACCTCATGCCTTTTTCCAGTTCGAGGGTGATAACCTCTTGTGTGAAGTGCCAGTGGTGCCCGATGAGGCAGTCTTGGGTGCTACGATTGAGGTGCCGACTCCGGATGGTAAAGTGAGTGTCAATGTGCCAGCCGGGATTCGCTCAGGTCAATCATTACGGTTGCGCGGTAAAGGCTGGACTCAACCGAAAGGTGGACGCGGTGATCAACTGGTGCGGATTGTCATCGCTACACCAAAAGATATCACGTCAGTTGAGCGGGAGTACTATGAAAAAATCCGGGAAAGCCGTCATTTCGATCCCCGCAGCTATTTGTCTCAGGTACGTCTTTAGAGCGGTGTGGGGGGAGTTGTAAGGTTTGACCCCTCGCTTCGCTAACGTGAACATCTCCCCCATCTCCGGATTTTTACCAGACAATGGTAACTGTTTAGACAGATGTGATACAATGAAGAGTTTTAGGATACAGGACTGTCGGGTGCATCCCTTTGGGGCTTGGTAAAGATAAATAAACTTAACCGGATAGTAAATCAAAATACGTAACGGATTTATAACGTTTTTTAAACTTATTCATGGATTCCGTCACAGTAATGGGAATTTGTATTAGCTTATGATTAGATAGCCCAAAAACTGTATGCATTGTCATATCATGTCTAATTGAACCTGTGAATGAGAAACGGACGCAGGAATCTGGAGAGACGGAAACAAGCCGTGTTTTTTTATTGGCAAAGTTTGACATGATATAATCACCAAGTTCAGTGCGTCTGGGAAAAAGAAAAAGTAGAGATAAATAGCGAGCGATAACCAGGTAAGAAAAATCGCTGCGCTTTAGCTTCTCTGAAGACAGGGGAAAAGGGTTTCGGAGCTAGTCTGGAATTTGGCATGAGTGAAGGAGGCTAACTCTTGTCTGAATCTCCCATCAAAGTTAAATATTTTTTACAACCATTCTTCTAAAGGTGAAAAAATAAATAATAATTTGAGGGTTATGATCGAGAAAATGCCTCAATTGATCATCGAATTGGCATGAGTCAACTTATGAAAAGATTCGATTTAAAAAAGTCCCAATGGATGAACATTGCGAAAAAGAATTATCAGCCTGGAAAATTAACATGGACAGGCAGTAGTCCGGATCAACTAAAATGGATGCGGATATTGTATGAGACACTTCCCTGCATTTATTTCACCCTTAATTTTGATGGGGTGATTTTGGATGTAAGTCAGTTCGGTGCAGCCTATTTGGGGTATGATTTTTGGGAGTTAGTCCAAAAGCCAATTCATCGGCTTTTTGATCCAGAAAGCCAATGCCGATATCAAGCCCTATTGACTCATCTAAGCCAGCATCCGACTGAAATTCATCGCTGGGAAACTCGGTTAATTGCTAAAGATGGCAGGATGATCTGGCTTAAGGCAAAAACCCGTTTGCTGCCGATAACCGCCTCGAATTCGGTGATCAGTCTCGTTTGTGAAGAGATGACAGAGGCTAAATCCCCAGCGTCGCTCCCAACTCCCGATCGCAATCATGATGAAGCTGTTTTAATCACCAATGACAACGGTGATTTTACCTATATTTGTCCTAATATAACCTCTATTTTTGGTTATTCTTTGTCGGAAGTCCGCGCTCTGGGTAATATTACTCACCTGCTGGGCAACTTACCCTGGAATTGGCAAGCTTTAGCTGTCGCGGGAAATGTTCGTAATGTTGAAGTAGAAATTACCGATAAGACAGGCAACCCCCGTACTGTATTGGTTAATGTTAAGCCAGTTTCTATCCAGGGAGGAACAATACTTTATCGCTTGCGGGATAGCACGAATCGCCAGTTCGTTGCAGACAAGTGGCAACCTGAGGCTGATCGGTTAGCACCTAGCCTAGCCGATCCGACAACGGAACAACTAAGTAATAACAAGTACACCCAAGACATTCTGCAAGAGAGTGAAGCCCGATTCCGCACGATGGCAGATAATGCCCCTGTGCTGTTATGGATGTCCGGTACAGATGGGTTATGTACGTTTTTTAATCAGGGCTGGTTGCGGTTTACTGGACGCACTCTGGAACAAGAACTAGGTAATGGTTGGGCTGAGGGGGTGCATTCTGACGACTTATCATCTTGTTTAGAGACGTATCAGCAGGCGTTTAATGCTCGTCAAACCTTTCGGATGGAATATCGCTTGCGACGAGCAGATAAAGACTATCGCTGGATTTTAGATACAGGAACGCCTCGATTTACTCCTAGTGGTCAGTTTTTAGGGTATATCGGATCGTGCATCGATATTACCGATCGCAAGCAAACCGAAACAGCCGTGCAACAGCAATATCTGCGGGAGCGGTTAATTGGGGCGATCGCGCAACGGATTCACTATTCCTTAGACTTGGACGAGATTCTCAACACTACCGTCGCCGAAGTGCGGCAGATTTTGGGGTGCGATCGCGTGCTGGTGTTTCGCCTCTATAAAGATGGGAGTGGTGTCGTGGAAGTCGAATCCGTTGACGTGAACTGGAAGCCGATTTCCGGAACCGTGATCAACGATCGCTACTTTGCCGAAGACTATATCCACCTTTACCAAAAAGGGCGGGTTCAATCCGTCGAAGATATTTATAACGCTGGGTTAACCGACTGTCATATTGAATTACTCGCTCAATTCCAAGTTAGAGCCAACCTGGTTATCCCCATTGTCCATGAGGAACGCCTGTGGGGATTACTGGTGGCTCAACAATGCCAAACCCCCCGAAAATGGCAACCTTGGGAAATCGAATTGTTGCAAACGCTTTCCACCCATACAGCCATTGCCATTCAACAATCGGAACTTTATCAGCAAGCCCAAATTGAAATCCACCAACGCCAACAAGCAGAAGGAACACTGCGACAACAAGTTCAGCGAGAGCAGTTAGTCGGGGCGATTACTCAACACATCCGTCAATCGCTGAACTTAGAGGATATTCTCGAACGCACCGTGGCGGAGGTGCGACAAGTTCTGCAAACGGATCGGGTGATTATTTTGCGCTTTAATCCCGACTGGAGTGGTGAGGTGGTGGTTGAATCCGTCGATCCGCGCTGGTGTTCGATTTTAGGCAACCGCATATATGACCCCTGTTTTGAGAAAACCTATATCTCGCTCTACCAACAAGGTCGAGTCAGAACCCTGGATGATATCTATGCAGCTAATCTGAGCCAGTGTTATATTGACTTACTCGCCAAGTTCCAGGTAAGGGCTAACCTAGTTGTGCCAATTGTTCACAGTACCAAACCCCTACCTATCCCACAGTCCCAAGCCGATGTCAAAACACCCAGCCAAAGCCCAACCCGCTTATGGGGACTACTAATTGCCCATCACTGTAGCCAACCCCGGAACTGGCAATCCTTTGAGATTGACTTACTCGACGGGTTAGCCTCTCAGGTTGCTATTGCCATTCAACAAAGCCAACTCTACGAACAGGCAAAATCTCTGTTCTGGCGAGAGCGAGTCCTCAATCAAGTGACTCAAGCCATCCGGCGTTCATTGGATGTAACTACGGTTTTTGAGACAGCCGTCCAGGAGATTGGCGAACTCTTACCCGTGGATCGGGCGGAAATTGTCCAATATGTGCCAGAACGCCAGTGTTGGTTATCGGTGGCAGACTATCACCGCTCTCTAGAGGATAGCAGTACGCTGGGACAGGAAATTCCTGATCAAAATCATCCTTTGGCTGAACGACTCAAGCGATTAGAAATTATTCGCATCGAGGATACGAGTACATTTAACCAAGGTTTAGCTCAAGACTTTCCAGGAGCTTGGTTATGGGTTCCTTTACACTTTAATTCTCAGATATTAGGGAGTTTAACCTTAGGCAAAACCAATCATCCCGATTCCTGGCAAGACTCAGAGGTGGAATTAATCGTCGCCATTGCTGACCAAGTCGCGATCGCGATCGGTCAAAGTCAACTGTACCATCAGGCTCAGTATCACCTCAAACGAGAACAAGCGATCAATCACCTCACTCATGCGATTCGTTGTTCCCTCGACTTACAAACGATTTTTTCTACCGCCACTCAGGAAATTGAGAACCTTTTGCAAGTGGATCGCGCTCAAATTATCCAGTATGTGCCAGAACGCCAACTCTGGGTGAATGTAGCCGAGTCCTGTCGCGATGAATGTTTACCCAAAGCCTTGGGTGTAGAAATTCCCGATGAAAATAATCCTCTGGCTGAACGAATCAAACGCTTAGAAGTCGTGCGGATTAATGATACCCGCTGTTTTGTAGACGCAACTAATACAGCCATCGTGCAACAGTTTCCGGGGGCGTGGTTGTTGGTTCCCCTGCACTGTGGTAACTCGGTTTGGGGCGCTCTAGGGCTGATGATGGATAATCGAGCCTACAATTGGCAAGACGCCGAGGTGGAGTTGATTTGTACCATCGCCGATCAATTAGCGATCGCACTCCAACAAGCGGAACTCTACAAGCAAAGTCGCAAGGCGGAAGCCAAAGCATTAACCCACGCCCAACAGCTTGAGCAAACAGTTACCAAACTCCAGAAAACCCAAGCGCAGTTGGTGCAAAGTGAAAAAATGTCCAGTTTAGGGCAGTTAGTCGCGGGAGTTGCCCATGAAATCAATAATCCAGTTAACTTTATTTATGGTAATTTAGTCCATGCCAGTGACTATGCTACTGATCTTTTAGGGTTAATCGAACTCTATCAACAGCAATATCCCCAGATCACCCCCGAAATCCAGTCCGAAATGGACGCGATCGATCTGGAATTTTTGATAGAAGACTTGCCTAAACTTCTGGATTCGATGAAAGTCGGAGCAGAGCGGATTTGTGAAATTGTCTACTCCCTGCGGAATTTTTCTCGTATCGCTGAAGCGGAAATGAAAGCCGTAGATATTCATGAGGGCATTAATAGTACCCTGATGATTCTGCGAAACCGACTCAAAGCACGAGGCGAGAATCCGGGTATTCAAGTGATTAAAGAGTATGGTGAACTGCCCAAGGTTGAATGTTACGCCGGACAGATTAACCAAGTGTTTATGAATTTGTTAGTCAATGCCATTGATGCCATTGATGAGCAAAACAAAAAGCGGTCATTGGACGAACTTAAAGCCAACCCCAGCACAATTCGAGTGCAAACTGAAATTGTAGATAACCAAGAGGTCGCGATCCGAATTATTGATAATGGTTTCGGAATGACGGAGGAAGTTCAGCAACAACTATTTCATCCCTTCTTTACGACTAAACCTGTGGGGACAGGGACAGGTTTAGGATTATCGATTAGCTATCAAATCGTCGTCGAAAAACATGGGGGTCAGCTTTTCTGTCACAGTAATTTAGGACAGGGAACCGAGTTTGTACTCCAAATTCCAGTGCGTCAACATCTGGGGAAAGGATAGAAGGGGAGATGGGGAAGCGGGGGAAGCAGGGGGAGCTGGGGGAGCAGGGGAAGCTGGGGAAGCAGGGGAAGCTGGGGAAGATAGAGGAGTTTACTCAGAACGTTCCCTGTTAACTGTTAACTGTTCACTGTTCCCTGTTCCCTGTTCCCTGACATAAGACCAACTACTCAAGGTTTGAGAGTAGCTTCTCCATCTCAGCATTTGGCGATAAGAAAGAAAACAAATGTTTAAAGCGGAGTTTACCTTGTTTATCAATCAAAAACTGAGCAGGTAAAGGTGCTCCCAGTGCTTGACCGACTTGATAGGCTTGGAAGGTGCGACAACTTGGATCACTCAACAGGGGCATTTTTAACCCTAAATCCTTGATTACAGTTTTGCTTTGCTGAAAATCGGTACTCGTTATCATTAACACCTCTACCCCCTTCTGAGTAAATTGCTCGTATTGCTCATTCATCGCCTGAATATGGGGATAGCAAAGGGGGCAATATTGCTTTTCGGTAAAAATTCGGGTAAATGCCAGCAGAATCGGTTGCTGTTCTCGGTAACTGGATAATCTCACCTGACGATTATTCGTAATATCCGGTAGTTCAAAATCCGGAGTCACTTGTCCTAATCTCAAAGGATTGGTAGCCGGGATGGGAAAAAAATTACGCAGAAAACGCTCGTTGAATAAACCCCTAAAGTCAGTTGATGTTAGCATTGGCTGAATCTGATCCAACAACTTATTTTATAGTAAAAGGCAGATGGCAAATAGTTTTTTAATCTGTCTTAGCCTTTACAACAACAGCTATAACGGCAAAGGGCGCACGTCGGTGCGCCCCTACCGGGTATCTTTTAGTAAACCTTAAACGGCGGAGAAATAAACTTTGGACTTAACGGGATCAGGAACCATGGTTTTGTCACCGGGTTGCCAACCTTGAGGGCAAACTTCGTCTGGATGCGCTTGAACGTATTGAATCGCTTTCAGAGTCCGCAACACTTCATCTACATTCCGACCAAAAGAGAGGTTGTTGATGGTCGAATGCTGAATAATACCATCTTTGTCGATAATAAACAATCCCCGTAGGGCTACACCTGCATCGGGGTCAAGAACGTTATAAGCGGTACTGATTTCTTTCTTGATGTCAGAAACTAGAGGATAATTGAGATCACCCACACCACCACTCTTGCGATCGGTTTGAATCCAAGCGAGGTGAGAGAATTCACTGTCCACGGAGATGGCGAGAACTTGAGTCCCAACTTCTTTAAATTCACTAAAGCGATCGCTAAATGCGGTAATCTCTGTGGGACAGACAAAGGTGAAGTCTAGTGGATAGAAGAATATGACTACATATTGACCCCGGTAGTCGGACAGTTTGATGGTCTTAAATTCTTGATCGACGACCGCCGTCGCGCTGAAGTCAGGAGCAGGTTGACCAACTCGCAGACATCCTTCCATGAAATTATCCTCCTTGAGTGTTTTGGTGTATGCGTTCGCTGTATATTATCAGTCTTAGTCAATAAACACAGATTATTTACGAACTGTTACGACTATATCATAATCCATAGTCATAACGACTAGGACTTACTCACGGGTTTGGTTAATCCCAGGTGCTGTTTCAACATCGACTTCCGTGAAAAGGGTTCATCCCAAGTTATGCGATCGCCTCTTTGGGCGAACATTAGCTAGTTGTGCCTGCATCAACGAGAACAGGGTTTGCCTTACCAAGGCAGGTTAGGGTATTCTGTACCCTTGCCTTTTGGAATCAGCTAATGTCCTAACGTATCCCCGTAGTATATAGCGGTTCTCATGCTCATGATGTACAGCAACTTTTCCTTAATTAGTCTACAGTAATACGTTTGGAATTGAAAGTGTACATCACAACTGTGAGAAACGCTATATATAAGCCTTTGAACAATTGTGGTGAGAAATCCGGGATAAGGTGGTTGCCCATTTAATAGCTAAAATATTTCTTGTCGTAAATGTTCCAAAAACCTCCATCTTCTAATATTTTTCCTATATATAAATGGTCTTATTCTGTAATAAAATCAGTATAATTTTATAGCAAGTCTTTACAAGCAATAGCTGATTGATCACAATTTTGATTAGATGTCCAAAGACGGGCTAAGGGCAGTAAAATATCGGCTCTTCCGTACCTGTTATGCTAAATTGCCTCAGCACTAATCCACACAATCCGGTAGTGTCCCATCCAAACCGCGATCACATCCTTGACACCTAAATCATCCATTCAGCAATAACGCACTCCTTGCTTATGGATTATGGACAAATCCCTAACGTTTCCCCCACTAACTCTCTAAGCATTTCTTCACAACGTGCCGTCCGTGTCGCCAACAAATAAGCCCTCGATTTCCCGGAGCAGAACTTCCCACATTTGCTGCGCCCCATTACTAGAACGAAACAGCCCTGTTACTGAAACGTCCATAAAAGAACTGAGGTTCTTCTGGGATGTGCTGTAGCATTTCCCGGATTTTAGAGGTTCCGATAACCTCGCGCAACCTCGCGCTTGCTAGACCTTTAATGGTTGATTGCGCTGCTGGGGTTGCTACATCAAGCCCTAGATCGCGCTCTTGGGCTTTTGATTGGATCGAATCGATACGGACATAGCGTTCTCCCAACTTGTGCTGCAACATAAATTCCGTCATCTTCTGTTGTGAAGAAAGGATAACTGAAAGCAACCGTGTGTCATAGAACCAATCCAAGATACCCAGATTCCGTCTAATACTATGCGAAAAGGAAAATTGGGACGTTGTAGTTCCGATACTTAAAATAGAGACGTGTTCAGTAGGTATCCGGAAGAAATATTCTGCTTCATGAAGGGCGACAAAATCCGGCATATTGGCGCAGAGTCCACCATCAGTGAACAACTCGTTTCTCACCTGAGCTAATGGAAAAAATGTCGGAGCTGCCGACGTTGCCAAAGCAACATCATGAACAGTTTCACGATGATCTCGTTCAAACCGCTCATGATGTGGTGTTTTGAAGATCTGAGGTTGACCTTTAGTCAGATTGATTGCTGGGATAACGATTGGATGCTTTAAATCACCTAGCAATGTTAAAGGCTCGATAAAGTCTGTCAACGCCCTACGCAAACCATCATGCTTATACTTGGGAATAAAAAAAGCTCGTCCTAGATCGATGAGTTTACTGACCGTTGACTGCGGGGAAGACCGAGCCGAAAAAATACTCTGCCCATGCTTTTCAAAAGCACGTCGAATTGTTTCGGCAGGAACTTCCAAGGCTAAGCTAAGTGCAATGATGCCGCCAATTGAAGTTCCGGCTAGAAGGTCAAAACATTGTGCAATCGGCTTTCCAGCTTTTTCTTCAAGCTCACACAAAATAACGGCTTGGTAGAGTCCAAGGTATCCCCCACCACTGAGGGAAAGAATTTGAAAGTTGTTTGTTTTTGTCACTGCCATTGCCTATATATAGAACTAGTCAGATTTAAAGTGTTTGAGAAGGTAGCTTAGTGTTCGCTTCCTTCGCCTTTTCAAATCTGGATGTTCTCCACCTCCCATCCATTTACCAGTTATCTGCCAGATTTCGTAGTAGAAAAGCCAGAGTGAAGTCCAAGGAACTATCGTTTCAGAAACATACTTTTGCTGGCTCCATTCTCTTTTTTTAGGATGGTATAAACACAAACGCTTCCCGGGGTAGGTATGAGGTATAGCTTCACCGTTAGATCCATCAGCCAGATCTGGTTTTAGAACGTATACATGAGGCGCTCTATGGAGTCCGTGGGAAATTTTCACCCTGTAGCACCTACTTAGCTGACTGGGCTGGATATCTCCAATCCAAGTGACAATGTTTTTTCGCCACTGTAGATGGAAGTCAGGAAAGTGCTTTTTCATCATGACGATCTGCTCTAGCAGAGGGATAGGACGTTGGGGAAATTTCTTAGTTACCATAAAACGTGTTCTTGGGAATGTGAATAGCACCAGGCTGAGAAGTCAAAGTTCCACTTCCGGGTAAAATTCCAAGTTGACCTGTCCCCCGGATATTACCCACCTGTACTGCATCTTCGCGGATGACATCCCTGGTAGGTTGTTCATCGAACAGGGTTTCTAAAAGCCTGCTGATTTCTGGATACCCTTTAGCATTGCTTAACTCCAACCACAGTTTATTGAATTCCCCAATCCAGACCACAAATTTCTCATAAGCTTCGGCGTTCTTCCAACGTTCACCTAAATCTTCTCGAACCTTATTGGCTGGATTCAAAACCAGAAGTATACTCCCCTGATTTTGAGCAATGCTCTGTGCAATTCCATTTAAAATCCCGGCAACAGCCTCACCTACTGACTCTTGCCCCTGATAATGAATAGCGCACAATGTACCCAGGACAATACTGACAGGTGCTAGATCGAGCATATTCCTGAAGGCTACGTCCCTATGCCTCTTGAAAAGTTGAACCGCACACTTCAAGGCAGGTTTTTCTTCTAAAGATTCCTGAAGCGGCAAAGGTTCAGCAGAGTCCACCCGACGTGACTGTCTCGCTCTTTTATTGAACCACTTGATGTAATCTTTAGAGTTGCTGTCTTTCCAGCTCTTGGCTTTCTTGTCTGGGATGCGAATCTGTCCATACCCCAGTCCTTTATTCGAACAGGCTGGCACAATATCGAGATGAAAATTATGGGCATAGGTCAGTCGGATGCAGCGGTTGCCGCGCTCCATCCTTGCAGTATAGTCTTGGTGTTCCCTTATTCTGTACTCGAATTTAGAAACCAAGTCCTCAGGTGAAATTGTCCACCAGGGAATTGATAGCTCACAAATGAAGTCTAGGTCATACTCTTCTTTGCCTAACGGCTTGTTGGTAATACCCATTGCGAGGGAGCCTTGAGGGTAAATCTTTGGATGATAGGGAGCTAAGATCGATCCCTCGTGTTCAAGCCAATTGCCTACCGCTTCGTAATGTTGTCTTGCTAAATCATGCTGAGTTGGGGTGAGCTGCAATTTGCGACAGATGCCCTCTAGAATCCTGTCTAGTTCGCTGAGAAAGGTTGCGTCCGCTCTGAACATTGTAACCATTAAGGTTTAACTCCGTAGAAAAATAATATGCAGTAGCAATTTTAGTTCGGATAACCGAACCTCATAATTACGGCTCAGCTTCTAACCTGATTCTAACGAATCAGAGTCTTCCCTCATAATTCAAGTGAAGGTGCTACGCCACGCTTAAAATCAATCTAAAGCGAGTCTTCCGTACTTAGTGTGCTAAATTGTTAGTTTAATTAGTCCGAACATTGAACAGTAAGAGCTTTAGCCATTTCTTCCCATATTTCAAGTCATTTTGATAAGCTTAGGCGCTACAGTTCTTATGTGGTGAGCGTCATGAACTTTTGAAGCTGATAATTTAGCACACTAAGTCCGGAAAAACCGCAAATCGCTCAGTTCACCCATCAAGTCATTCACCAAACTGTGCTTCACCCTCGATACACCTTCTCTGAACCCATCTGGGTGCTGAAGGTGAAGAGACAATCTATATTGCATTGCTCAAGCATCCAGAGTAAAAAAGGCGATCGCTCATTGACAGCAGGAGCCGTAACCCAACTAGCAAAGATGATGGGATTGCCTATTGGCTCAGTTCTATCGTTCTTTACGTCAAATTAGGGTGAAACCTTAATTTTTTCTTGGGTAAATTGATATAAAACGATTATTCGCTGAACTATACTACTTCCAGTAACAGTATTGGGTTTCTTGGCTTGATAAGCCGTGTATAAGCGACGCGGAAAGTTCTGCGACAACTGGTTAGGTGTTCTGTTGGGAGAAAAACGTTGTGGTGCATTATCTGGATCGACGGGAATGGCTGCTCACGAATGGATTAGGCAGTTTTGCTAGTGGTACGGTATGTGATTCTCGTACTCGCACCTATCACGGCTGGTTGATTGCTGCACTCGATCCGCCCCGACAACGGACGTTATTATTCTCTCATTTGGATACCAGTCTGGAGATCGGGGGCAAGATTTGGGCGCTTTCGACCAATTTCTGGAATGGGGGTAAAACGATTGATCCGGTAGGCTATCAATTTTTGCGTTCTTTTGACACTGATCCTGTTCCTCACTGGGTTTGGGGATACCAGCAGTGGCAATTGACACGTCAACTGGTTATGCCTTACGGGTTAGTTGAAGATGAGGAAGGGTTTCGGGAAACACGCCAGTTTTGCCACCGGATTCTGATTCAGTATCGTTATCAAGGTAGTGAGGTGGCAACCTTAAGGTTACGTCCTTTGATTGCCGATCGCAACTTTCATCACCAGCAATTCGACGAAGAAAATTTACAATTCTCTCAATTAATTGGACATCAATGCCTTTACCTGCAAGCCATGCGCCAGAGTCAAGTGGGTACGCCTTGGCAATTGGGTTGGAGTGCAGGGGAGTATCAACCGGATGAATTGTGGTATTGGAATTACTACTATCCTGAAGAAAACCAGCGCGGGTTAGGCGATCGCGAAGATCTCTATAGTCCTGGCTATCTTACTATTTCTCTGGAACCGGGCGCAACAGTTACGTTGGAAGCGCGAGTTGGATGTCCTCAAGATACAGCAGCGCTCCAGTTAAATGCTCAAGTGTTTGAGGCGGCGGTGCAAGGGGAAAAAGAGCGACAAAATCAGTTAGTGGCTATAGCAGCAGGGGGAGCTGGGGGAGCAGGGGGAGCTGGGGGAGCTGGGGGAGCTGGGGGAGCTGGGGAAGCTGGGGGAGCAGGGGGAGCAGGGGAAGCTGGGGGAGCAGGGGAAGCTGGGGGAGATGAGTGGGAGAAGATTTGGCGTCAGTTACTCAAAGCTGGCGATCAATTTATTGCCTGGTGTGCCTCGATTAGTAGTCCAACGGTGATGGCTGGCTATCCCTGGTTTAATGATTGGGGGCGGGATACACTGATTGCTTTGCCCGGATTGGCATTAGCGACAGGACGTTTTACTTTAGCCAGGGGACTACTCAAAACCTTTGGCAATTATTGTCGCGATGGTTTAATTCCCAATACCTTTCCCGATGCAGAGAGTGACCCGATTTATAACAGTATTGATGCCTCTTTGTGGTGGTTGGAAACCCTAGGACTGTATTTGGAAATCACCCAAGATTGGGATTTTTTGATTGAGCAATATCCAACGGTGCGAAAAATCTACAAAGCTTATACGGCAGGTACTCGTTACAATATTCAAGTTGACGCCGTAGATGGACTGCTAACCTGGGACGCGCCGGATGTGGCGATTACGTGGATGGATGTAGTGCTGGATGGTCAACCGATTACACCTCGTCTGGGAAAAGTGATTGAAATTAATGCGCTTTGGTATTCAGCGTTGTGTTGGATTGGTAAATGGACTGAAAAAATGGCGACGGGGGCGGTTAAGGATCGGGTGCGTTTGTTGCACCATACTCAACATTATATCCAGCAAGCACAACAGGTAAAAACGTCATTGCAGCGGTTTTGGAATCCCGATAAAAAATACTTTTATGACACCATAGAACCCGATGATCACCGCAATTCTCAAATTCGCCCCAATGCGGTAGTGGCGCTGTCTCTGTATCATTGTGGTTTTGCAGAGAATCAAGCGCGACAGGCTTTGCAAGTAGCACGCGATCGCTTGTTAACTCCCTACGGTTTGCGAAGCCTTGATCCGGCTGACTCTGAGTACATTGGTTACTATAGCGGCGATCGCTGGCATCGGGATAGTGCTTACCACCAAGGAACCGTTTGGAGTTGGCTGATTGGACCATTTTGTCGGGCGTGGAAACGTTTCTACCCCACAGAACCGCTTCCCTTTGATTGGAAACCTTTGCTAGATCACCTTCAGCATCAAGCTTGTATTGGGTCTATTTCCGAGATTTTCGATGGAGACGAACCCCATCTCCCCCAAGGCGCGATCGCCCAAGCTTGGTCTGTGGCAGAATTAATTCGTTGCTTTAGGGAATAGGGAAGTAAGTCATTTGTCATTTGTCATTGGTCATTCGTCATTTGTCATTGGTCATTCGTCATTCGTCATTTGTCATTTGTAGGGGCGGGTTTAGGGACTTCATTCACTTTGTTCCCATTAACTGAACAACAAAACCCGCCCTAACCCCACCATTAACTCACTTATGACGCCAACTCCAACCGATTACGATAGCCCCTGGAAAGATGCCATAGAAAACTACTTTGAAGACTTCATCGCCTTCTTTTTACCTGAAGCGCAGCCAGAAATTGATTGGAGTCGAGGTTACGAATTTTTAGATAAAGAACTTCGACAAGTGGTGCGCGATGCTGAAGTAGGGCGGCGTTTAGCTGATAAGCTAGCCAAAGTTTACTTACTCACGGGTGAAGAAGCTTGGGTTTTAATCCACATTGAAGTTCAAAGTCAGGAAGAAACTAACTTTGCGGAACGGATGTTCGTTTACCATTACCGAATTTTTGACCGTTATAAGCGCAATGTTGCCAGTTTAGCGATTTTGGGAGATTAACGATCTACCTGGAGACCTAATCAGTATGGTTATCAGCTATGGGCAAGTGAGATTCAGTTTAACTTTCCCGTGGTGAAGTTGCTAGACTATTCCCAGAGGTGGTCAATCCTTGAGACTTCCCGCAATCCCTTTGCTACCGTCGTCATGGCGCATTTACAAGCCCAAGAAACCAGGAATAATAGAATTAGGCGGAAATCATTAAAACTGGCTCTAATTCGGGGATTGTACGAACGGGGCTATGAGCGAGAAGATATAATCAACTTATTCCATTTTATAGACTGGGTAATGAGCTTACCTCAAGAGTTGGAAAATGAATTTTGGACGGAATTAGGTCAGTACGAGGAGGAAAGGAGAATGCCTTATATTACCAGTGTTGAAAGGATTGGAATTCAAAAAGGTCGTCAAGAGGGTCGTCAAGAGGGTCGTCAAGAAGGTCGTCAAGAAGGTCGTCAAGAAGGTCGTCAAGAGGGAATCAGAGAAGGGCTGTTGGCAGGAATTGAATTGGGCTTAGGCTTGAAATTTGGTAGGGAAGGGTTAAACCTATTCCCGGAAATTTTGCTAATTCAGAATGTGGAAAACTTAAGGGCAATTCTTACAGGACTAAAAACCATAAATACTCTAGAGGAACTGCGTCCGTTGTGGCATAAGACGGAGGGAATACGGCAAGGACTATTAGAAGGTATAGAAATATGTTTAAGATTGAAGTTTGGCAGCGAACCGTTAGACATCTTAGCCGAAATCTCGGAAATTCAGGATGTGGAACAGTTACGAGCAATCCTAGCAGCGCTACCAGCCGTAAACACAATTGAGGAACTGCGTCAAGTTTATCAACCTAAGTAGCTCACAACGGTAATAAAATAAGCTACACCTGTAAGCTTTTCCCACCCCCCTGTCACCAATAATTTACTCTAAGCAAGATCCCAGAATTCTTGGAGAAGTCCGGGATCTGTCTGTGTAATATTTTTTAATCATAATATAGATATCATATAATACAATATAGACTTGCAGTCAGTTATTGGCTGTTTGTTTTTACTTTATATCAAACAATAAACACCCATGAAAGTCGCTGTTTTCAATGCCAAATCCTATGACCGAAATTTTCTAGAAACTGCCAACGCGAATTATAATCATGACCTCGTTTTTTTGGAACCCCGCCTGACTCAGGAAACCACCGCCTTAGCCGTCGGGTTTCCGGCGGTGTGCGTGTTTATCAACGATCAGCTTGATAAAACAACCTTGCGGGTGCTGGCTGCACAGGGGACGAAGCTGATTGCTACACGTTCTGCGGGGTTCAACCATATTGATTTAAATGCGGCGGCTGAGTTTGGCATAACTGTGGTGAGAGTTCCCGCCTATTCACCTTATGCTGTCGCTGAACATACCGTCGGACTCATTTTAACCCTTAACCGTAAAATTCATCGCGCTTATAACCGGGTGAGAGAAGGAAATTTTTCCCTGGATGGATTCATGGGATTTGATTTACATGGGCGAACGGTAGGGATTGTCGGTACGGGTAAAATTGGTTTCCTGGTTGCCCAGATTCTGCATGGATTTGGTTGTCAATTACTGGCGTATGATTTGTATCCGAATCCTGATTGTGAAGCCTTGGGGGTCAAGTATGTTGATCTCCAAGAACTCTTCGCGACTTCCGATATTATCTCTCTTCATTGTCCGTTAACGCCCCAAACCCGTCATCTGATCAATGCCCAATCATTGGTGCAAATGAAATCAGGCGTAATGCTGATTAACACCAGTCGCGGCGCACTTATTGATACGCAAGCCGTTATTGATGCGCTCAAGTCTCGAAAAATTGGCTATCTAGGTTTAGATGTTTACGAACAAGAATCTAACTTGTTCTTTGAAGATTTGTCTACGGAAGTGATAGAAGATGATGTTTTTCAACGACTACTAACCTTTCCTAACGTTTTGATTACAGGTCATCAAGCCTTTTTTACTGAAGATGCTTTGCAAAATATTGCTCAGACAACCTTATCTAACATTAGCGATGTCGAGTCGGGTCGCCCTTGTCCTAATGAGGTGAGCGCCCAGCGTGTTGTTGCAACTAAGTCTTGATAAACCGAAAGCGTTGAACCAGGAATCACCGTTAATGGTCAACCCAGACGTGTTATAGTACGTCCCTACAAAAATTAAACGACGAAAATTAAACGTTTTATGGTAAGTAGGTGGGGACAATTAAAGTTAACGGCGGAGAACTCACTCCCTTGAGAAGCGAGCTACGTCATTTGTAAGGGTTTGAGGAACATTCACAAAATTTAACATATTTCGATTTTACGGCTATAGACCCAAAGATAGAGAATGACAGCAATTTCTCATGGCTACTGTTATTACACAGGATTAGAAAGTGCTATATGCGCTCACAACTTGACTTGACCCTGTTCCTTGTTCCTTATTCAGTGACCGCTCAAAAGTCTATCAAAACTTTATGAAGTAAATTTTTCAACAAAATGACTTGTCAGGTCAGATGTCATAGGTTAGGATAGCTTATTCGGGCAGTTTACCCCGACCACAAAAAATTGCCAGACTTCAAGCTCTGGCAGGGTTGCGATATGGGTTATAACTCATTCATGGCTTTACTCTATCAGTAAAGTAATGGTTTATAATCGTGATTATCAGGGCATCTACACGACCTCTTGTCAGGTCATTGGTCATAGGCTACTATAATGAACTGCGAGAGCCTAAATTAACGGGTCTTAGCTATCAATCCATTGGAGCAGGGTTAACATGCTAGATGCTTTTTAGCGTTTAGAGGTTGAGTCAAAATCGATAACTTAATTGCTCCAACTGACTATTGATATTAACGCTAGAGTTCATTCATTCACATCAGTGAATATACTGAAACTCACAAATTCAACCAATTAAAGGGGAGCGACATAAAAAGGGATAAACATATTTTACGCTAATATACAGTGTCTTAAGCTCTTAGTTTCTTGTAAAAATCCCAAAAACAGTCAATCCAACTCACGGTCAATAGCAACGTTTGTCAGTCAATTGATGGACAAACAGGTTTCCTTTCTGTTGAACAATTCAATTCCATTTTGGGGTGCTACCTTCTGATGAAATCTTTAACGGCAACGTTAGGGGTCTATGATCGGTTCCTAACTACGCTTATTGCTGCATTATTCTTCACTGGGACTTCATCGGCTACTGCCCAAGAAATTAAAAATCAAGCTTCAGCGTCCGGTGATAATTTGCCAGGTTCAGGTGTTGTTAACTCTAACGAAACCTCTCTAGTGGCAGGTCAGGCGGCTCTAGAGCTGATTAAAACAGCCGATCGCGCTGCCGCAGAACCGGGAGATACGGTGGTGTACCGCCTCGCCCTGAGAAACAGCGGTGAAGCCCCTGCAAGTGATATTGTGGTGACGGATCGATCGCCCTTGGGTGTGCGATTTTTGCCGGAGTCACTGCAAGGTTCGATTACCACAGGCACTAATACAGAACCCGTAACATTACCCTCAGCAGAGCGGGATGGGCGCAATGTCGCGTTTACGTTTCCCCGCTTAGAACCCAATCAAACCCTCAATATTATCTATGCGGCGGTGATCACACCCGATGCGGTTCGGGGCGATGGTCGAAATGTTGCCCAAGAACGACGCAGTAATATCGCCAGCTTTTTGATGCGGATTCGACCGGGAATTTTATCCGATTGCGGCACCATCGTGGGGCGAGTGTTCGTGGATAAGAACTTTGATGGCGAACAGCAACCGGGAGAACCGGGAGTCCCGAATGCGGTGATTTACATGGATGATGGTAATCGGATTACCACGGATACCGATGGTTTGTTTTCATTAGCCAACGTTATCGCCGGAAATCGCAGTGGGACTCTGGATTTGAGCAGTTTGCCCGGATACAGCCTCGCTCCCAATCTCTATTTCATCGAAGGGAATAGTCAGTCTCGCTTGGTGCGACTTTCACCTGGAGGGATGGCGCGGATGAACTTTGCGGTGACACCGGCTTATGGGGAGGAGCAGTGATGAATAATACTCAGGATCAGAACCGTTGGGACGACTCGAGTCAAGCCAAACTACTGAGATTCACGCTTTATTTTTCGTTACTCAAAGGTATCGATGATTACGGTGTTCCCGGTAAAAGATGGTTGTCTTCGATATCTTTAGGGTTGCTGGTGATTTTGGTGGGGATTATTGGCATCATTCCGGTGGCGAAAGCCGATGAGGTGTCGCTAGAAGCAGAAACCGAGGGCTGGCAACTGGGGAAGGCAGAGGGCAGTGGTTCGACAGGCTCACCAATTGGGCAGAAGGCAGAAGGGATTGATACCAATGTTTTAAGCACCTCGAACTTACCTGATCCGCAGCACGAGTTAGCCATTCCCAGTGATGGGGTTCAGGAAGAATCCCAGTTGAGTGAAACACAAACGATAGAGCCTTCTCCCTCTAATCTTGTACCGTCTGAATCGGACAATTTCGCCAATACCCTGTCCGAAAGTATTGCCCAATCCCAGAGTAGTGAAGACTTTGGCAATATTGAACCTGCCCGGATGGAGTCGCCTTTAGCGCCTTTACCCAAGGTGATTCGGGATGAGGGAAATGAGGCACAGCAGAACCAATCTGTCGGGGCGGATTTGACGGATAACCTGTCTCAGGAAACCGATAACTTGACTCAACCCGCCCAGTTTGATCAATCTGTCGGGGCGGATTTAACGGATAACCTATCCCAGGAAACTGGGGAAGCAGAAACCGCCGAGTCGGAACTTGAAGCCTTCCAAGATGAATTCAGCCGCACGGCGCAACAAACCATTAATAATGGGTTGCAATTGGCTCCCGGTGAGATTCGCATTCTCAGTCCGGAACCCGGTACAATTGGCGATCGCACAACGGACTTGATGATTCAGTATCACAGCGATAGTCAGGTTCAGGTGACGATTAATCAACAACCTCTTTCTGCTCAAACCCGGACGACAATAGAACGGGATGAGACGCAAGCCATTGTTACCCAAATCTGGTATGGCGTCCCCCTCAAAAAAGGTGACAATACCATTACTGTTGCCCCAGATAACGGCACACCCGTTAGTCTAGAGCTTACCGTTGACCCTATAGCCGACCAAACCGACGTTCAAATTAGCCTCACCCCCGTCGGTGATCCGCGTGTTCCCGCTGATGCTCGCTCAACGATTACGATTGAAGGGAGTATCACCAGAGAAACCGGGGAACTGATTGAAGAAGATGCAGTTGTCACCCTCACCGCAGAAGCCGGGAAGTTTGTCGGCGCTGACTACGATGATGATCAACTCGGTTTTCAAGTGTTGGCGAAAAAAGGGCAATTTAGCGCCCGACTGCAATCCGGGTTAGACGCTCAAAAAGTGCGGATTCGGGCGGCGATTGAACGACTCGGTGTCCCCGACATCGAACAAATTACCCTAGAAGAGAGTACGCTGAGTGCTGCGATTCCCACCTTTTCCGAACCCATCCAAGCCTATACCCAAATCGAATTCGTCACCCACCTGCGCCCTTCCTTAGTCTCTGGGGTGATTAATTTGCGGATTGGGGAAGCGGGAACCAACTTTTGGGAAAGTCGCCGCGAGTTTCTCAATCCGGATTTGATTGATGATGGTCTAGAAGCTGACCTAGACAGTGCTATTTTTGCCACAGGTCGAATTGGGGAATGGTTATTCACGGGGGCATATAATAGCGATCGCCCGTTGAATGAAACCTGTGATGGGATTACCCGCCTATTTCGGGGACCCCAGTTCTGTGAGAACCAATACCCTGTGTATGGGGATAGTTCCACAGTAGACTATCTCACCCCCTCCAAAGACAGCGTATATCTACGCTTCGAGCGTTCCTCTCTGGTTCCTGGTGCAGAACCCGACTATGCGATGTGGGGGGATTATAATACCACCGAATTTACCCGTGCATCCCAGGAATTTACGGCTACAGCCAGGGCATTACACGGATTTAAAGGGAATTATAACCTGGGGAATCTGCAAGTTACTGCCCTATTTAGCCCCGATGTGGAAGGATTTCAACGGGATACCATTCTTCCTGATGGCACCAGTGGTTATTACTTCCTTTCTCGTCGCTTGCTGATTCCGGGAAGTGAAAATGTTTATATAGAAACCGAAGAACTGAATCGCCCCGGGACCGTGATCGAACGCAAAGCCCTCTATCGCGGTCCCGATTACGAAATTGATTATGACCGAGGCTCACTCCTGTTTCGGCGTCCGATGCGAGCCACAGAATTTGACCCTTTTGGTAATACCTTAGTGCGGCGAATTGTGGTGACTTATCAGTTTGAAGCGGATGACGACACTAATATCTATGGGGGACGGTTGCAATATAACTTCTCCCAAGATTTTCAACAAGAACGTTGGGTAGGAACCACCTATCTGCGGGAAAACCAAGGGTTACAAAACTTTGAACTTTATGGTGCGGACTTCTTAGTTTCCTTGGGGACGCAAGGACGGATTGTTGGCGAATATGGTCATTCCACGAATGAGTCTCCCTTCAGGGGATTGGTGACGGGAAATGCCTATCGGTTGGAAGCCGTCAGTGCCTTTTCAGATAGGATTCAAGGGCGGGCATATTACCGTTCCGTAGAAGAAGGGTTTGCCAATAACGCCACCACCAGTTTTACCCCCGGTCAAACTCGCTATGGCGCAAACGTAGCGGCACAATTGAGTGAAAATACTAATGTGCGAGTGAGTTTTGATCACGAAGATAACTTTGGTACCGCAGCGCGAGACCGCGATGTTGTCGAGTTTTTTGACCCCTTTAATGAGGATAATATCTTTAATCGAGCCAGTGAAGCTTTACCCGGTAGTCGGGTGGATAATAGTTTGACCACATTCCGGGCGGGGGTACAACAACAAATTGGCACATCTGACCTGAGTTTAGAATATGTCAACCGTTCACGGGAAGACAATTTGGGTGATACCTTTGATACGAATACCAGTCAATTGGTGTCTCGCCTGAATGTTCCCCTGAACGAGGTTTTCACCTTCCGGGCGCAAAACGAATTGAACCTGGATGATAGTGACCCCCTCTATCCCACCCGGACTACCGTGGGTTTAGATTGGGCGGTGGAACCGGGAGTAACGCTGCGACTGGCGCATCAGTTTTTCGATGGCGGACTCTTAGACGATAATTCGATTACCAGTCTGGAAACGATTACCCAATATCAGTTAGGTGAAAATACATCTATTTCCTCCCGATATTCGGTTATTGGTGGGATGAATGGCATGACTGGACAAGCGGCATTGGGACTTAAACACGGTATACTGCTAGCGCCGGGATTGCGGGTTAACTTGGGCTATGAACGCATTGCCGATGATATCTTTGAGTCTACCGCCGCAGGCGATCGCTTTTCTCAACCCTATGCTGTCGGTCAAAGTGCGGCGTCGTTGGGACTCACCGAACGTGATTCCTTTAGCGTTGGTGTGGAGTACACCGCCAATCCTGACTTTAAAGCCTCGGCGCGGTTGGAACATCGGGATAGTTCGGCTGGCGATAACACGGTAATTTCGGCGGCGGCGCTGGGTAAAGTTTCCCCCTCGTTAACCGCTTTGTTCCGTTACCAACAAGCGAGTGCAGCCAGTCAACTTTTAGAAGACTTAGATGATACATTGTCGGTCAAGTTGGGATTAGCCTACCGCAATCCGTTTGATGACCGTTTTAATGCCTTAATGCGATACGAATATCGCAAAAATCCGTCTACAATTCCGGATACATTACTCTTTGGCAGTGGCACAGGTTCCAATGATCACGTCTTCTCCGGTGAAGGGATTTATGCACCCAATTGGCGCTGGGAATTTTATGGGAAATTTGCCCTGCGTCGCAGTACCACCGATTTAGCTGACAATTTCAGCAATAGTAGCACCATTTATTTGGGACAGTCACGCATCACGTATCGATTGGGATACCGGATGGATTTAGCGGTAGAAGGGCGCTGGATTGGTCAACCCTCCGTCGATTTTGATGAATGGGGTTGGGCGCTAGAAACGGGGTACTATATCACTCCCGATTTACGAGTTGGGGTTGGCTATAGCTTCGGTAGCGTCGATGACCGAGATTTTACGGGGTATCGTTCCGAAGGGGGTCCTTATCTGAATGTCACCTTTAAAGTGAATGAACTCTTTGGTGGATTTGGACGGCAAAAAGTCGCCCCACCACCCCAGCAAGAGGAATCTCAAGTACAGCCCGTGGCGAATAATGAACCAACGGCAAATCCCACGAGTGAGGAGTGAGAAATGGTGTTAAATCAAAAAGATAGTTCAGAGTCATTTTTGCCCCGGCGACTAGAAGTCGCGGCTACACAAACAAAGTCCGCCTTCGCGGACTGGACGATAAAGGAGATAATCAACTCGGATGTCGTATTAGACGGACATACTATCACCCAGACAACGAACCAAGGACAACGGACAACGGACAAAAGACGGAGGAAAAAACTTCAATTTTCCTTGACCTTAGCGTTAGCAACTGTCTTAACATTGCCAACGTTAGCCACAGCCCAATCCCCGAATTTACGAGTGATTGTTAATAGCACTCAGGATAGTATTGCGCCCGATGAGTTTCTCACCTTACGGGAAGCGATTGAACTAACAAATGGTCAATTGACAGTTAATCAATTAAGTGATACCGAAAGAACGTTGGTTAGTTCCAGTGCTGAACAAGTCTCCCAAATTGAGTTTAATTTACCCCCGCAAGACACTACAATTTATCTGACTGAATTATTGCCCCCCTTGGCAAGTCCAGGACTCGTGGTGGATGGGACAACTCAACCGGGGTATGATCCGACAATCTCACCCACGGCGGAAATTGCGATTCCTCAACCCATTGTCACCATTACTCCGACACCCGGTCAGTCAATTTTGCGGGGATTAACCATTGTGGCAGATGGGGTCACGGTGCGAGGCTTAAGTATTTATGGGTTTAAAGCCGTAGACGAGACAACTTTAGCCACTCCTCCGGCGGATATTTTTATTTCCCATGCCTCACCGCCGCCGGATATTAGTCAGCAAGAAACCCCCAATTATCGGTTTCCTTTTTATCCTGAGAATGTTCCGCCAAAAGATGTGACCCTTGAGTTTAATTGGTTGGGAATTCCTCCGGATGGGGAAATGCCAGAAACCCGGTCAGCATTTGGGGTGTATGTGTTTAATAGTTTAGGCACAAGGGTTTACCGAAATCGGATTACTGACCATGATGGCAGTGCGATTATTACATCGGTTCAAGCGAATAATTTACAGGTGAGCGAAAATATTATTGTCGGGAATGGCATAGATGGAATGCCGGATGCGATTCGCTTGGAAGGGATAATTAATGACTCGGAAATTACCGGAAATTTAATTTGTGGCAATGATGGCAGTGGCGTGTATTTATTTAAACCGGAAGGGGCGGTACAAATTCGCGAAAACCAGATTATTTTTAATGGCAGACGCCTGCGACGGGCGGCGGTGTATTTGATGGGAAATAATCACCAAGTTAGGGAGAATCAAATCGCTTATCAACCGGGACCCGGTGTGGTGGTGACGGCGTATCCAGATAGCGATCGCAATGTGATTGAAACCAATCGATTTGCGGGGTTGGAAGGGTTAAGTATTGACCTGAACGCCCAGCAGCATGTGGAACCGATTCATTTCCAAGTCGGGGATGGTCATAATCCCCCCCGGACGACCAAGTACCAACGTCAGACTACAGGGAACAATGGGATAAATGCCCCTCAATTTGCCTCCGAAGAGTTGGTTCAGTTGGGGGATCAGCTAGAAGTATTGGGTCAAGCGGAACCCGGTTCCACGGTGGAACTCTATCGGGTGCGGGAAGCCGCCGAGAGTGTCTATGGTCCGTTGAGTGAACCGATTGGTAGTGCGATAACCGATGGGGAGGGTCAATTTAGCGTTACGCTGACGGGGTTACAGCCTGGAGAGACGATTAGTGCGATCGCGACTCACCCCCAAGACGGGACATCAGAACCCGCCCTGAATGCGGTAGTTAAGTCTTCAGATGGTACAATTCCGCCGAACCCAGAACCCTTACCCCCTGTGATTCCCCGATGTCTCACCCAAACGCCTCCTCCACCTCCCGCAGAATTCACGCCACCCGTTCAACAACCCTTGACGCTGCGGGTGCCTCGGAATGTGCATTTTGCCCTAGATCGTTCGGATATCTCGCCAGAGAGTGCGGCGGTATTGGATCAAGTGGCGGCGGTTCTCCAAGAGTATCCCTTCCTCACCATTGAACTACAAGGACACACTGACCCTCGCGCCAGTGTCGCCTACAACCAAGCCTTAGCCAGACGGCGGGCGTTATCGGTGCGGAATTATCTATTGCGTCAAGGAATCGATCCGGGACGAATGACGATTCGATCCTTCGGCGAAAGCCAGCGCCGGACAACGGGTAGCGGGGTGGTGGATTACGCACGCGATCGCCGGGTGGAAATTATTTTCCAGGATCTCAGAGGCTTGGAGATTATTTTTGAAGACCAAGAAACCGACTTACAAATTGAATCTCAAAGAGGTGACAGGTAATGATAATTTTAGTACGCCATTTGAGAGTCAATTGTCTACCCAGTGATACAAATGCTAAGACGTATCGTTTGACGCCTTAAGGAGTCTTGTACGTTATGGCTATTTTTGTGTCATTTACATTACCTATATTCTACTGTTGAAAAAAAGTGGTCATGAATAAATTTTGGGTTCATTTATTTGCACCGAAAAAAAAACGTGCTTTTTCTCGAAAAAAAAGCAAATATAATTCTTTAAAGCATCGCGTTAACCGATTTATCATTTTAACGATTACGGTAGCCTATTGGATAGCTAGTTTAGGTTACCCTAGTCCAGTCGTAGCCCAAACGCCTGGGAGTTTCATTTGTGATGGCACACTTTATATTAGTCAAGCCCGACAAGCACCAGATGATACGATATTAAATATATTGGATAGAAGCCCTGGTGTCTTTCAGCTAGTCGAACAAGGGGCTCGCCCTAATGTGAGATACAACGGAATGGGTTTCAACGTACAAGATAACTTTATTTATGGCATTGATCCAGACCAGGCATTGGCTCAAACAGTTTATCGAATTGGTCAAACTGGAGAAGCTGAAAACTTAGGACAACCAGTAGGTTTACCAACTCCAGCTGATGGTGGACGATTCTTTGCCGGTGATTTCAATGAAGATGGAACTTACTTTATTTATTCTGCTAGTCGAGGTGAACTCTATAGGTTGAATGTGACAACAACGCCTCCAACTGTCGTGGGTTCTGCTATCTCACTATCCACAGGTCCAGGTGTTGACTATGCGGACATTGCCTTTAACCCCACGAATGAACTTTTCTATGGTATTCGTACTGATAATAGAGAGCTATCTGAAATTAATCCAACGAATGGCAATGTCAGGGTTATCAGTACGGCACCAACACCCGGTGCAAATGAAAATCCTTTTGGAGCCGTTTTCTTTGATGCATTTGGTAACTTATTTGCCTATGAAAATGGCAACCCAAACACAGGACAAGAAGGGACTTTATATATCGTTGATGTTAATACTGGCGACTTCCAAGAACTTGGCAATGCTCAAGGAGTATCTAGAAATGATGGTGCGGCATGCGCCTTTGCACCACAACTGTTGAAAACTGTTGAACCCTCACCAGCTATGGCTGGAGACGTAGTAACCTATACCTATCGACTCGCTAACCGAACGGCTCTAGATCCCTTAGCAAATTTAACATTTGAAGACATAATGCCGAATGATGGGCGAACGTTTATCCCCGGTACTCCAGTCATTAGTCCGAATAATGTAGACGTAGACGATGTTAACATTAGTTCTGATAATCGAACGTTTACCATTACCGGATTAAGTATTCCCAATGGAACAATTGCCGAGATCACAGTTGACGTTCAGTTACCTGCAAATATCCCAGCAGGTCAAGTTTTAAACCAAGCTACAGTCGAAGGAATTCCAGTTGATTTTGGTGGACCTAATCTTCCATCTGACTTTCCCTTTACAGGAGGATTTCCTGACGAAACCCCATTGGACATTGTAGAAAGCCCTGCTATTGGTGTTGCTAAGGAGGTGGCGAATAATGTGGATAATGGGGATGGTACTCACACGGTTACGTATAACATTAAAGTCGATAACTTGGGCAATACGCCCCTAAACAATGTCTCTCTGACTGAAAACTTAGCAGATACCTTCAGTCAGGCTGAAGATTTTACCGTTGATGACATCAGTTTGGAAAGTGTTACGGATGGCAATTTAACGGTTAATCAAAATTTCAACGGCGAGGGCGACACGTCCTTACTCAATAACAGCCAAGCCCAAACTTTAGAAATCGATGGCACCGCCACGATTCAACTGGTGGTTACGGTTACCCCTGGTAATAACCTCGGTCCATTTGAAAATACGGTGGAAGCTACAGCAACCAGTCCCAGCGGAACTTCAGTCGATGACGAATCCGACAATGGGACAGAAACTGACCCCAACCCTGATGATGGCAATCCTGGTGGTGGACCAAACGAAGATGACCCTACTCCAGTTACATTCGGTGGTGGCGATAATCCTGCGATTGGTGTGGCGAAGAGTGTTGGTGCAACTACACCCTTAGGGGGAGGTCGCTTCCGTGTGACATATAACTTACTGGTCGAGAACCTAGGGGATGTCAGTTTGAGTAATGTGGAACTGGTGGAAGATCTCAACGACACCTTTGGCAGAGGCAATTTTACTGTCAGCCGTGTGACCAGTCCTACCTTGACAACAGACCCAAACTATGATGGAAGTAACAATATCAATCTGTTAGGGGCAGGCAACACTCTAGATGTAAGTGAAAGGGCAACGGTACAGTTAATTATTGAAGTCACGCCACCTGACCTGAACCAGGACTACGAAAACCAAGTTGAAGCCATTGGCACTCCACCAGACGGAACTCCGGTAAGCGACTTGTCAGATAATAATGTACCCACCGACGATCCCACTACTCTCCAGCCTGACCCTAATGGAAATAATCGTGCCGATGATCCTGGGGAAGATGAACCGACTCCCCTCAACTTTAGTGATCTTCCCGAAGACCCGGCGATTGGTGTTGCTAAGAACGTCGCGTCTATTTCCCGTGAAGGTGATACGTTCATCGTTACCTATGACATCGCTGTAGAGAATCTGGGAAATGTCACTTTGAGCAATGTGCAACTCACGGAAAATCTTAACGAGGTCTTTGAAAATTTAAATTTCTCTGTCAGTTCTTTAACCAGTCCCACCTTGACAGTCAACAATAACTACAACGGTGATACTGACATCAATTTGTTAACAGGGGACAACACGTTAGATGTGGGTGAAACCAACGATGTGCGGTTAGTCGTCAGGGTTTCCCAACCAGATCTCAGCCGTAACTACGAAAATCAAGTGGAAGGGACAGGTACATCACCAGATGGTAATTCCGTGAATGACTTGTCAGACAATGGTTTTCCCAGTGACCCAGATGGTGATGGTAATGCCAATGAGCCAGAGGAAAATGACCCGACTCCCATCAATTTCAATGAAGTCCCCGCGATTGGTGTTGCCAAAAATGCGATTTCCAACACACCCCTGGCGTCAGATCGCTTTCTCATTACCTATGAGTTGTTGGTCAAGAATGTGGGCAATGTTCCTCTGAGGGAGGTACAACTGGTAGAAAATCTCAATGACACATTTGGTGCAGGGAATTTCACCGTTGTCAATACAACTAGCCTCGACTTGACACTCAACCCAGACTATGACGGTAGCTCTAACATTAATCTGTTAGGGACGGGCAACAATTTGGATGTAGGAGAAACGGAAACGATGCAGTTAGTGGTGGATGTCACCCCACCCAATCTTAACCGTGACTATGAAAATCAAGTGCGAGCGACTGGTCTGTCTCCCAGTGGAACGTCAGTGGATGATTTTTCAGATGATGCAACCAATAACGGTATCCCCACTGATCCAGATAATATCAATGGTGATGGCAGTGCCAATGACCCTGAAGATGAGAATGATCCCACTACAGTCACCTTTACCAACACTCCCGAAAATCCGGGTATTGGTGTAGCGAAGAGCGTGGATACAGTGCAAGACAATGGTGATGGCACATTCACGATTCCTTACACTATTACTGTCGAAAATCTCGGCAATACCGAATTGACCGAGGTACAGGTGACAGAGAACCTATTTGGCAATAATCGGAGTACCTTTGCAGGAACTCAGAATGTTCAAATCGAGGAGCTTAGTGTCACCGGAGCGCTGAGTCAGGAGAATCCGAGTTTTGATGGCAACAACGACCAGAATCTGCTCTCTGGTACCGAAAGTCTACTTCCTGATCAAACGGCAACGATTACGTTAAATGTGACAGTGACTCCTGGTCGTAATTTTGGTCCCTTTGAAAACAGCGCTGTAGCGATAGGAAATCGTAATGGACGGATTGTGTCAGATGGTTCGATTCCAGGTACGAATCCTGACCCGAATGGTGATGGTAATCCCGGAAATGATAACCAACCTACAGTAGTTTCCTTTGGACAAGCGAACCTGCGTTTAGTCAAGCGGATAACGGAGGTGTTCAGAAATGGCGTTCCACTCAATGATGTAAATTTGGATCGCGTGGTCGATGACCAAAATGACCCCGATGATAACGTTGGTGGCTGGTCTGCACTTCCCAATGGACTGCTGGGAGTGTTCAACTTAGGCACAGAAGTATCACTCCAGAGTGGCGATGAAGTTGAGTACACGATTTATTTCTTGTCCGATGGTGGACCTGTGGTCAATGATGTTCAAATTTGTGACGCGATTCCAGCACAGACAACGTTTGTGCCAGATAGTATTGAGTTGAATGAAGAATCTCTGAGTGATAATGAAGATGAGGATGACGGAACTTTCTTCAGAATGTTAAGACCTGTCAATGATTATCCTGCTTGTCCCAATCCCGACAATCCCAATGGATCAGTGTTCGTTAATGTGGGAGATGTACCCAGTACAGCCCCGAATAACGTTGGGTTTGTCCGCTTCCGCGTCACCATTGATTAGATAAAGGCGGCGGGAGGATGTTAATCTCATCTGGATTAACATCCTCATGAAACGGCGCTTCTAAGGAGCTAAAGCGCCTACTACGAACGAACAGGTTGTGTCCCTACTGGCTCAATTGGTGTCAATCGAGTTCATCTGGATTAACTCCTAACTCCCGCAACCGCGCCGCCAATCGTTCGGCTCGTTCTTCGGCGAGGGAGCCCGTTGGTTTGCCGCGATCGCGTCTTCTTCAGGAAGGGGAATTAAGTCTCCTTGACTCGTAAACCAGCGCAACCACAACCGCTCAATTCCTTGATAACATCCCTGCCATAATCCTAAACTTAATCCCAACGGAGGAATCAGCAAACATCCATTGGTCAGTTCTGCCGATTCATAAGCACCAGCCACCCAACGAAATGCTTGCAGTTCATTGGTATAGCGACTAAAAATAAAATAATAAGGAACTCGCAGAATCTGTTCGTATACCTGCCACTTAGTCTGAGGTTTCCCCGCTTGACGAATGGTTCGACCCAAATCATCATCTTCTGTCCCTGGAGATAATAATTCCACCACCACAAACGGACTAACCAATTCTTGCCACAACACATAACTTAAACGCAGGTCATGACCTTCATAGAGTCGAGACACACCAACCACCGCAAACCAATCCGGGCGTTTGTACCAGTTGGGATGATGTAAATCATAATAGAGATTAATGTCAACACCCACAAAAATCTCCTCTGGATTCCAGTTAACTGGCTGAAACGTTTGTCGCAATAGGTGCGGCTGTAAGCTATGAAATTCGTCAGGCAATCCGGGTTCCTCCAAGTGTTCACTCGGTAAATCATACATCGTCGGTAAGGTGTGCCGAGGGGAAAGGGGTGGGTCAGTTTGAGCAGGAAGACGAACCATAGCTATTTTAGGGTTTAGAGTTTAGTACAGGTGATATCTGTAGAGACGCGACATTTCGTGTCCCTACTAGGCTAACGAAAATCCCTATAAACGCTGACGATAACACACCGCTTTATCGACTTGCACCCGTTCAAAGGAGTCATCTAAATTTAAGGTAGTTTCCCCACCCCCTAAAAATAAATAACCGTCCGGTGCGAGAATTGACCGGATTTTTTCTAATACGGCTTTTTTGACAGGTAAATCAAAATAAATCAAAACATTGCGTAAAAAAATAATATCAAATTTATGGAATTGGGTAAATGAATGGGTTACTAAATTAAGTTGCTGAAATCCAATGCGGCGGCGTATTTTATCACAAATTTGCCACTGGTTACCTAGATTTTGAAAGTATTTATTTAACAAGGACAGGGGAAGTCCCCGTGTCACTTCAAGCTGACTGTAGAGTCCGGCTTTGGCACGGTTGAGGATCTCATTGGAGAGATCGGTGGCAATTAATTGGAGTTTCCAGTTCGCCAGTTCGGGAAACTCTTCGTGTAGTAACATGGCAATGCTATAGGGTTCTTGACCACTCGAACAAGCCGCACACCAAATATTTAAGGTTCGTTGCGTTCGCCGTTTGGCTAGGAGTTCGGGCAGAATGACGTTGGCAAGGGCGTCAAAGGGATAGCGATCGCGGAAAAAGGAGGTCTCCGTCAGCAGCATTCCCTCAACCACCTGGACATGGCGTTGATTAAAGGGTTGCGTTTGCAGATTGGCAATCATGTCCCCTAGAGAACTAAATCCCATTTGCGTCGCCAGAGGGGTTAAGCGTAACTCGGCTAAATAGGCTTTATCTGCATCCAGAACCATGGCGGAATGATGGCGTACTAATTGGCGTAAATAGTTAAAATCTTGATGATGTATTGGCATTGTTTTAAGGTTTTATTGTTAGGTAGGGGCGGGTTTTACGATTAACGTTTTTGACCTCACAACAGATGTGACTAAACCCGCCCTGACTTAGGCGAAGAGGGCGACCCGAGTTAATTGAGTGGACTGGTGTTGTTCAATGTGAAAAGCGGGTCGCCCCTACAGGTTTCGTGATGCTATGTTCATTTGTGTGAATCTCTTAAGGAATTTCAACAAACCAGTTGGATAATTTCATCGGCGATTTGGTCTAGGGGTAAAATATTATTAGCTAAACCTGCTTGGGCGACAGATTTGGGCATTCCCCACACCACACTACTGGCTTCATCCTGAACCAGAATATGTCCCCCGGCGTCGCGGATATGGTGACATCCTTGCAAGCCATCTTGTCCCATACCCGTCAACACCACCGCGATCGCACTCCCTGGAAATGTCTTAGCAACGGATCGAAATAACACATCTACCGCCGGACGACAGGAATGTTCGGGAGGGGCTTGGTGTAAACTCAGGTGTACCGTTTTTCCCCGACGCACGACAATTCCATGGAAATCTCCCGGCGTAATCCACGCATGACCCGGACGCAGTTCAGCGCCCTCATAGCCCTCAGCGACAGAGATGTGACATTGATGGGTTAAGCGTTCGGCTAAACGTTTGCTAAATAGGGGAGGGATATGTTGCACGATGACAATGGGTAGGGGAAAATCGGCGGGAAATCGGGATAAAAGCGTGGCTAGTGCATTGGGTCCCCCCGTAGACACACCGATCGCCACAACTTGGGCTTTGGCGAGTTTCAGGGTAGGGGTTGGGCTGGGGAGGCGCGATCGCGCGATCGGTGTATTGTCAGATACGCCTAAACTATCGGCACAAAAGACTTTAATTTTAGGAATTAATTCGCGTTTTAAATAATCGGAAACTGCCTCACCTGTTCCCAATTTTGTTGGTTTAGTGACATAATCCTGAGCGCCGAGAGAAAGGGCTTCTAACGTGGCTGATGCGCCGCGTTCGGTGAAGGCACTAAACATAATCACGGGTAAATTTGGATAACTCTGACGAATAGCCGTTAATGTTTGCAAGCCATCCATTTCTGGCATCTCTAAATCTAGGATGATTAAGTCAGGGTGCAGGTGAGGAATTTTGGAGAGGGCAATTTGACCATTGGCGGCAATTCCAACTACATCTAAAAAAGGGTCTTGAGAGAGGATTTCACTGAGTTTTTGACGCACAATTACCGAGTCGTCAACGATAAGCAGGCGAATTTTACGCATTATGGTGCAGGGGAGATGGGGAAGCAGGGGAAGCAGGGGAAGCAGGGGGAGCAGGGGGAGCAGGGGGAGCAGTGAGATATCGACATTAGTATCTCCAAAGATGAAGCCTGATTAATATCCTTATGGACAGATAAAAACCCCTATCTTTGACCCTATCTGTGACGAGAAGAAATGGGCTAAAAGAGGTGCGGGGCGGGTTTAGTCACATTTAGGTGAGGTAAGAAACGATAGTCGTAAAACCATCCGTGTCACCAATAGTCGTAAAACCCGCCCCTACACAATCAAAACATCCCCTTCACTAATTAATACTTGAACTGATTCACCAGGGCTTGTAATTCCGACGCGAGTTCAGCAAGTTCCGCCGCCGATTTCAATGTGTTACTAGCGAGGGCGGTGGTTTTTTGAGCCGCGTCCGCGACATTGTTGATATTTTGGGGAATTTGGGAGGTACTTTGGGCGGCTTCGGCGACATTGCGAGCCATTTCATTCGTCGTAGCGGTTTGTTCTTCTACCGCACTGGCGATTGTGTTTTGGAAGTCGTTGATTTGATTAATAATTGTGGTAATTTGACTAATCGCTTCAACGGAACTTTTGGTGTCACCTTGAATCGCTTCGATTTTTTGGCTAATGTCTTCCGTCGCTTTAGCAGTTTGTTTCGCCAGTTCCTTCACTTCATTGGCAACAACGGCAAATCCTTTCCCCGCTTCCCCAGCCCGGGCGGCTTCAATTGTTGCATTAAGAGCCAGGAGATTAGTTTGTTGGGCAATGGAGGTAATTACCTTAATCACATTACCAATTTCTGCGCTACTTTGACCCAGTTTGGTAATCGTTTGGTTAGTGCTTTCGGTCATATTAACCGCCGTTGTTGCGACTCGCGCTGCATCAGCCGCACTTTTGGCAATTTCTTTAATACTGGCGCTCATTTCTTCTACCCCAGTCGCTACCACTTGAGCATTGCGGTTGACTTCTTCGGCATAAGCTGACGCAGTTTGGGCTTGTCCAGAGGTATGTACGGCGTTTTCATTGAGTTGTTGACTCACCAGGTTCATGTCTTCCGAAGCTTGAGCAACAGCGGTAGCAACGGAGGCAATTTTACCGACCGATTCGGTTAATTGGCTTGCCATGCGATTGACATTATCGGTCAGTTGTTTGAAGTCCCCTGTGGTTTTGGCAGTAACCTTTTGGGAGAGATCACCTTGAGCAATGGCTGAGGTTAATTGGGTAATATTTTCAACTTCTTCCTTGAGATTTGCCGCCATCTGGTTAATGTTTTCGGTTAAGTCTTTCCAGATTCCGGTAGCACTTTCCACAACAGCGCGACTACTCAGGTTTCCTTCGACACTAATTAAGCGGGCGACTCGGTTTTTCTCATTCGTATATGCCTCGATGTTATCCCGCAGCGTATTAATCGTGGTACTCAGGCTTAAGAGATCACCCTTTAACGGCTGATTGTCAATCTCTAGAGGCATTTTACAGGACAAATCACCAGCCGCGATCGCCTTCAGTGCATCCTGGGCGGCGAGGGTGGGTTGGGCGAGGGTGTGGATGATGGTATTAATCGCGGTGGTTGTTGTTGCCCATCCTCCTTTTAAATAGGGGGGTGGAGATACAGGTTCAGCCCCATATAACCAGCGCCCAGCATAATTTTCCCAATCCTTTAATACGGTGGTTTGCTGTTGGCGTCCCAGTCGTTCGGTGAGTTTACCCTCTTGAGTAACCTGTTTACTAACTCGGACAATTTCATGGATAACGGTTTGGTTAACCCCCATCCATTCATTGAAAACTTGAGCAATTTCACCCCAGCCGTTTTCCTCAGTGAGTCGGGCATTAAAGTTACCATCTCTGGCACTTTTTAGGGCTTGGAGGAGTTCAGAAAAATTTTCTGGGGATAACAGGATTCCCTCAATTTCATGATTTTGCTGGGAAACAGTCGGGGTGGCTTTTGGTTCAGATACCATGGTTTCACTGTGATGATGTTCATTGCTTCCATTAGTCTCTTGATTTTGGAAAAAGACCAAGCGTCCAGGTTTGCTGAGTTTATCGAGGTTCATGGCTTCTCCTAATTTGTGAATTCCTTTGAGATGGTCGAGGTTCATTATTTTTTGTCCTTTGTCATTGGTCATTCGTTAAGGAATGAGTTTGACGTTTCTGTATTCTTTAGCCCTTGACTTGCTGACGTACATAGTCTTTAATTCCGTAGCGTCGGCTTCAAAACGGTGAGTTCAACCACTTTTTCTGTATCGAGAATTAGCAGAAGTTGATCAGCAAGTTTATACGCACCACGAATTAATTGTCGTGCGTTTCCTCGTAAGGTTTCTGGGGATTTCTCAAAGCCATCATCGGAAATTTCTAACACTTCTCCCACATCATCGACTAGCAAACTAATCACCTCATCAGCCGTTCGCACAACCACATTGAGAGGGAGGTGTTCGCTATCTTCATCCAGTTGTGTTTCAATGGGTATCTTAGTGACATCCTGATCTAACTCCAGAAATTGACGTAAATCTACAGCCGGAACAATCTGACTCCGTAGGTTAATTAAACCCCGCACGGCTGGCGGTGCTAAGGGAACGGGGGTAATCGACTGATAGCGAATAACTTCTTGCACGTTTTCCACTTCTAGCCCTAAGAAGAAATGGTCGAGAAAAAAGGTACAAAATTGATGGAATTGAGCCATGATGAGGGAAGTATTTATAATGACATAAGAAGAATGACGAATGACGAATGACGAATGACATTAAATCGCTTCAATGTCCAAAATTTCGGTAACTTGACCCTGAATAACCGCGATCGCCTGCACCCCTGGACGAGTGGCTTCACCTGTGATACAAAGGTCTTCCATGACGATATCCACCATGCGTTGAACCATTAATCCAACTTGGCGTCCATTTTGACAAGCAACGACGACAACTTGCAGCGGATCAGCGTCTAATACGGCTGTTTTTGGATTAGCAGCGCTAAAGCGCTGACTACTAACAAAAGATACATTGGCAAAATTAACCAGGTAGAGAATTTGGTCGCGATACTGAATTACCTGGCGATCGCCCACTTGTTCGATCGCGGTTTTAGGAAATTCTTCTAAGCGCACTACCCGCGATAAAGGAATCGCCATGCGGCTATTATCCAAGGCTTCAAATAACAGTAACATTTGCACGGTTTCGATAGTGGATTGAGAGGACATTTCTTGCTGAATTAAGGCATTTTTTTGTTCATCTGAAAGCACCCCCGCCCGTGATGCTAGACTAAATACATCTAAAATTAATGCCACTTTTCCATCTCCTAAAATTGTGGCTCCGGCAAAACAAGGAGTTTCTTTTAGTAGTTTACCTAAGGGTTTAACGACAATTTCTTGAGTATCATTAATCGCATCAACGACTAAGCCAAACGTAAAATCATCGACTTGCAGAACCACGATATTCAGCATGGTTTCCGATTGCAAATGGGCGGGTTCCGGGTTCCATTCTGTGAGTTCAAGTTCCCGGTTTAAATACACCAGGGGTAATAATTTGCCCCGCAACCGATATACAGGGGCTTTGTGGACATATTCGATCCCGTGATCCGCTTGTTCTCCCTGCAAACGGACTAATTCTAAAAGGCTGGTTTGAGGAATCGCATAGCGATCGCCGCCACTGGTGACAATTAAGGCGGGAATAATTGCCAAGGTTAAGGGAATTTTTAGTTTAAATGTTGTTCCTAAGCCGAGTTGAGTGTGAACGTCTACCGTACCGCCAACCTTTTCTACATCGGTTTTTACTACATCCATTCCCACTCCCCGCCCGGATAAGCGCGTCACGCAGTTGGCGGTAGAAAAACCGGGAAGGAAGATTAAATTTAGGGCGTCGGTATCACTTAAGCGATTGGCTTGATTCGGCGTAATTAAGCCTAAACTTAACGCTTTTTGTTTGAGACGTTCTGAATCAATTCCCGCCCCATCATCCGAAATTTCAATGGTTACATACCCACTTTCATGGAAGGCTTGCAGACGTAATCGCCCGGTGGCGGATTTCCCCTGAGTTTGACGCATTTCTGGGGATTCAATCCCATGATCCACACAATTACGGAGTAGATGGGTTAATGGATCTTTAATCGCCTCAATAATCGTTTTATCCAGTTCCGTCTCTTCTCCCTCTATCTCCAATTGCACTTGTTTTTTTGTCGCGATCGCCACATCCCGAACCACCCTGGGAAACTTGCGCGTAATTGTACTAATCGGCTGCATTCGGGTTTTCATGACCCCTTCTTGCAACTCTGTTGTCAGTCGGTTTAATTGCTGGGAGGTGGTCACAAAGGCGGTTTCATCTTGCAGCGTGGAAAATTGTTTAATCTGATTGCGAACTAACACCAATTCCCCCACCAAATTCATCAACTTATCCAAAAGATTGATATCGACTCGGATTGACTGTACTGTATTTGGAGTTGTCAACGCCGACATCAACTCCTCGCGATCGCAGGGAAGTTTTGACCCTTCAGGATTTGTCGGGGCGGGTTTAGGGATTTCCTTTTGGCTATTAATGGTAACGTTGGTACAAAACCCGCCCTCATCTCCCGTATCTCTAGATTGCAGTTGAGTTAATGTCTGAATTAAGCCAGAATAGTTAACATCGCCTTCTTGTCCGATCGCTTCTATCTGGGCGCAGATTTGCTGCATGGCGTCTAAGAGTTGCAGCAAGCTGCTGGTAATCTCTGCATTTAGCTGCAATTGTCCATCTCGCAGACAACTGAGTAAATTTTCACCACTGTGGGTTAGGGCTTCTAGGGTGGGAAACGCCATGAAGCCGCAGTTTCCTTTAATTGTATGTAAGGAACGATAAATTCCTTCGAGTAAATCTTGATGGGTCGGATTTTTCTCTAATGTGACCAGATCCGTCTCAATCTGGCTAATATTCTCATAACTTTCTACCAAAAAGGCTTTGATGTCTTCATCCATGATGGTTGAGTAATGGCTTATATAGTGTTTTCATTTGAGATGTGAAACTCACGATAGTGGATAAAGGCAATAGCAGAAGAAAGATACGTCTGTGTTTCGCCACTAAACCGAGTCTATCGTGGCGCAGGGAACGCTGCTATCGGTGATACCACCCAACTTGAGAAGCCTAGATTAGAAAGATCCGTGATTTCACCGAATGACATTCTCGGACATGGATTAGACAATAAAAGACAAGGATGAAACAGTTTTGATGAGTAGGGGCGGGTTTCACCATTATCGTGTTTTTTCACCCTTATGTTACTAAACCCGCCCTGATCAACGGTGCAGATTCGTTGAGAGTTGGGTTTCGTACCTCAACCCAACCTACTTGCTAGACAATAAAAGACGAGGAGATACAGGATAAGGGATGAGGGCGAGTCGATAAACGTTATCGGTTTTCCTATGAACCGTAGTCCAGCGACTCGCCTTTACATTGGATACTTATCTATTCGTCATTCCCTTTTTTATAGGGAAAAAAAGAATTCTCTTACTCCCCTCTCTCCAGCTTGGGAGAGGGGCTGGGCGTGAGGGCTGTAGCTTACCTTTAACCAACTGTTTAACTGAAAAAACTGTAACCCAAATAGAGGAAAATTATGGCATTAATTCTAATCGTTGATGACGCCGCATTTACCCGACGGATGATCCGGAAAACCCTTGTCGCCGATGGACATGAAACCCTAGAAGCCACCAACGGACAAGAAGGATTGGACATGGCGATCGCACATCAACCTGACTGTATCTTAACCGATATGCTGATGCCCGTTATGGATGGCTTTCAACTCCTCGCCGCCTTGCGCGATCGCCAAATTAATACCCCCGTCATTGTGATCACCGCAGACATTCAAGAAAATGTGCGCCAGCGTTGTCGTGAGTTAGGCGGATCAGGCTTTATTAATAAACCCCCCAAAGAAGCCGAATTACGTCGCGTTATTGGTGAAATCTTAGCTTGTCCCCAGGAGACTGTATGAACTTAACTCCCGATCAAATTGATGCGATCCAAGAAATCGTTAATATTGGTGTAGGTCGGGCAGCTAGCGTCCTGAATGAAATGCTGGAAGCCCCGATTCGCCTCCAAGTTCCCTATATTAAAATTGGGTCGCCTCTGGATTTTCAATCTGAAATGGAAACTCGCCTCGGTGGGGAACAAGTCGCAGCGGTTCGCCAAGACTTCTCTGGATCATTTACGGGTTTAGCGGAGTTAGTTTTTCCCACCGATAGTGCTTCGATTCTCGCCGCTGTTCTCACGGGTGAAGAATTAGGAACCCCGGATTTAGACGCTGTTCGCATTGGTACGTTAAGTGAGATTGGCAATATCTTAATTAATAGTGTGATTGGGTCAATTAGTAACGTCCTCAATCAACGTCTCGATTATGCCATTCCCAGCTACATCGAGGATACTGTCGAAAACTTAATCAACGTTGGCGACAATCAGCAGGAGAATACCATCCTGTTAGCCCAAACCCAATTTTTTATCGAACAACTTCAGATTCGCGGTGATATTATCCTCGTCTTTGAAGTCGGTTCCTTCGATGTGTTGCTGGACGCGATCGCGATGCTAATCACTGTGTAATCTGAGTCATGTTCTTGAACAATAACGAATGACCAATGACCAATGACCAATGACCATTTAATCCGTCCATGCATGCATGAGATAGAAATCGCTGCTGAAAAATTTGGCATTCTTGACCAAATGCCTTTGGGTGTCTGTATTCTCCGATCCGATTTCGTGGTCTTATTCTGGAATCGCTGTTTGGAGGATTGGACACACCTATCCAGAGGTCAAGTTTTAGGTCACAAAATCAGTGACTATTTTGGGGATTTGAATCACCCCCGGTATGAAATGCGGCTTAAGTCCATCTTTTCCGGGGGACCTCCGACCATTTTTTCCGCCCAACTTCATCCTCATTTTATTCCCGCCTATTTACCCGATGGACAACGGCGAATTCAGCGTACCACTGTCACCGCCATACCCGCCTTAACCGAGGGAGACTACTACGCCCTTTTATCCATTCAAGATGTTACCGAACTCAGCCAACAAGTTCAAGACTATCGAAAAATGCGCGATCGCGCTTTAGCAGAAGTCCAAGAACGACAACGCGCTGAAGCGGCTTTACGTTCCCAAGAAGAACAATTACAAGCAGTTTTTGATGCAGTTCCTGGCTTTGTATCCTGGGTGAATTCGGATTTGCGATATCTGGGGGTTAATCGTCATCTTGCTGATACCTTTAGCTTGACTCCTGATCATTTTATTGGTCAAGATGTTGGCTTTATGAAAGCGAGTCCCAGCTTTGCTGACTTTATGCGTCAATTTATTGCCAGTCCCGAACCAGCCGCTAGTCAAGTGATTGAAGCTTACGTCAATGATACCACCCGGAGTTACTTAATTGTTGCCCAAAAATACCAACAAGGACATGCAGCGGTTTCGGTGGGAATTGATATTACCGATCGCAAGCAAGCGGAAGAAGAGGTTCGCAAAGCTTTAGCCAAAGAAAAAGAACTCAGCGAACTCAAATCCCGCTTTGTTACCATGACCTCTCATGAGTTTCGCACCCCCCTGACTACTATTTTAAGTTCGGCTGAATTACTCGAACATTATGGTCATAAATGGACACCGGATAAAAAGCTGACTCATATCCGTCGCATTCAAGGAACGGTTAAACATTTAGTCCAAGTTTTAGAAGATGTGACTCTGATTGGCAAAGCCGAAGCCGGAAAACTTCAGTTGCAGCCAGTTCCTCTGGATTTAGTTGAATTTTGCCACGGCTTGATTGAGGAGTTACAGTTGAGTTTAGGACAGCACCATTCTCTGGTATTTACCCATCAATGCCCTAACCTTAATGTCTGCATGGATGAGAAGCTGTTGCGGCATATTCTGACGAATTTAATCTCGAATGCGATTAAGTATTCTCCCAATTGTGGAATCGTTACCGTGAACCTCGTCTGTCAGGATTCATCCGCCATATTTCAAATTAAAGACCAAGGGATTGGGATTCCCTTGGCGGATCAAGAAAAACTCTTTGAGGCGTTTCATCGGGCGCAAAATGTGGGGAATATTTCGGGAACGGGATTGGGGTTGGCGATTGTTAAACGGGCGGTTGATTTACAAGGGGGTGAGATTACGGTAAACAGTCAAGTGGGAGAAGGAACTATGTTTACGGTTACATTGCCTTTATCGGTATAGATTGAATAATTTATTTATAAAATAATGAATTAGTTATCGGTGGGGAAGGGCGGGTTTTGCACAAACGATATCATCAATAGTGAAACAGACGTTCCTAAACCCGCCCCTACAATTGATTGATTACCTACTCTATTGCATTTTTTAATAAACATGGTGTTATCATCTCACGTAAACCACCCTGGAAATAATTCCGCGATCGCGACTGAAATCCAAACAGCGGCGCATCAATTTTATGTCCTGGATCAAGTCCCTATAGGCAACTGTGTCCTGCGATCAGATTTAGGGGTTTTATATTGGAATCGCTGCTTGGAAAACTGGACGCATATCTCCAAACAGGAAATCTTAGGTCAAAAAATTACCGATCATTTTCCCCACCTGAATCATCCCAAATATACCACCCGTCTCCAACAAATTTTTACTGGAGGACCCCCCACTGTCTTTTCCTCCCAACTACATGTCCACCTGATTCCTGCACCTTTAGCCGATGGAGGATTACGGATTCAGCATACCACCGTTACCGCCGTTCCTAGTGAAAAAGATGGCGAGTATTATGCCCTATTATCGATTCAAGATGTTACTGAACTCACTCAACAAGTTCATAACTATCGCACCATGAGAGATCGGGCGATCGCGGAAATTCAAGAACGCCTTCGTACCGAGAAAGAATTAGCCGACTATCGTAATCATTTAGAAGAACTGGTCGAAGAACGAACCGCTGCACTCCAGACAGCTAATGAACAATTAAGTGTCAGTCAAGCCAATTATCGTAGTATCTTTGAAAATGCAGTTGAGGGCATATTTCAACGTACCCCTGATGGCATCTATATTAGTGTTAACCCCGCCTTTGCCCAAATCCTAGGCTATGCTTCACCGAGTCATTTTTTGCAGTCCCTAAAAAATATTGAACAACAACTTTATGTTAATCCGGATGACCATAGACGTTTAACTAACTTAATCCAACAAAACCAAGCCGTCTCTAAATTTGAAACCCAGGTCTATCGCCAAGATGGACGGAAAATTTGGATTCGCAAAAATGCTCGTGCTGTCAGCGACGAATACGGAACCATTCTCTATTATGAAGGCTCAATTGAAGACATTACCGAAAGTAAACTAGCCGAAGAACGACTGCGAGAAAGTGAAGAACGCTTTCGCCTCTTAGCCGACACCGCCCCCGTATTAATTTGGTTAGCCGGAACCGATAGTAATTGTTACTTTTTCAATCAAACCTGGTTAGAATTTACCGGACGCACCTTAGACCAAGAAATAGGAGATGGCTGGACAGAAGGGGTTCATCCTGATGATTATCACTATTGTATCGAAACCTATTCCAACGCATTTAAAGCCCAAAAACGGTTTCGCATGGAATACCGTTTACGCCGACATGATGGCAACTATCGCTGGATTTTAGATACAGGCGTGCCTCGATTTACATCTACTGGTCACTTTGCCGGATATACTGGTTCCTGTATTGATATTACCGATCGCAAGCAGGTTGAAGAACGACTGCGGGAGAGTGAAGAGAATTATCGTTCAGTGATTGAAAGCGTTAAAGAAGTCATTTTCCAAACCGATGCAACGGGGGTATGGACATTCTTGAATCCCGCCTGGACAGAGATTACTGGCTTTACATTAGGGGAAAGCATTGGCACCAATTTCTTAGAGTATATTTATCCCGATGATCGCCAACGCAACGTAGACCTATTTCAACCCTTACTGGAACAAAAAAAAGACTATTGCCAGCATGAAGTCAGATATCTGACCAAAGATGGCGGATATCGCTGGATTGAAGTTCATGCCCAATTAACCTTTGCCCCCGATAATACAATCACTGGAACCTCTGGCACACTTCGCGATATTACTCACTACAAATGGGCAGATGCACAACTCAAAGCTAGCGAACAAAAGCTTCGCCAGGTGATTGATTTAGTTCCCCATTTCATCTTTGCTAAAAATAAAGACGGTCAGTTTATTTTAGTCAATCAAGCCGTCGCTGATACTTACGGAACTACCGTTGAAGCCTTACTGGATCAACCTGAAACAGAGGTTGCCCCATCAGTAGACGATGCCCATGAATATCGAGAAGCAGACTTGCACGTTATTAACAGTGGAGAAACTCTTTATATTCCCGAAGAAACGATTACCAATGCTAAAGGCGAAACTCGAATTCTGCAAACTACAAAAATACCCTTTTGTGTCGCTGACTCCGATGTTCCCGCCGTCTTAGGGGTATCCATTGATATTACCGATCGCAAGCAAGCCGAGATTGCGCTTCAGCAACAATTAATGCGAACCGTTCTGCTAAAGCAAATCACCCAAGAAATTCGCCGCAGTTTAAACACCAAAGAAATCTTTCAAACCACCGCCAGCCAAATTGGTCAAACCTTTGGCGTCAATCGCTGTATTATTCATACCTACCTGACGGAACCGACACCAGCCATTCCTTTGGTGGCAGAATATTTAGAAACAGGATATGAATCCATTCTCCAATTAGAAGTTCCTGTTCAGAGAAATCCGCATGTTCAACAGTTATTAAAACAAGACAAGGCAATCTCATCACCGGATGTGTATGCCGATCCATTGTTGTTAGGCTGTACCAAAATGTGTTGTCAGATTGGATTAAAATCGATGCTGGCAATTCGCACCTCCTATCAAGGGGAACCGAATGGGATTATTGGCTTGCATCAGTGTGATTCCTACCGCCATTGGTCAAGTCATGAAATTGAATTACTCGAAGCCGTTGCTGATCAAGTGGGGATTGCGATCGCCCAGGCGCATTTGTGGGAACAGGAAACCCGCCAACGTCAACAGTTAACCGAACAAAATGTAGCATTAGAAAAAGCCCGACAAACCGCCGAAGCCGCCACTCAAGCGAAAAGTGAATTCTTGGCAACCATGAGTCATGAAATTCGCACACCGATGAATGCCGTAATTGGCATGACCGGGTTACTTCTGGATACTGACTTGACCTCAGATCAGCGCTATTTTGCCGAAACCATTCGCAATAGTGGGGATGCCCTGCTAACGATTATTAACGATATTCTAGATTTCTCGAAAATTGAATCCGGGAAAATGGAGTTAGAAGAACAACCCTTTGAACTCCGCACCTGCATTGAGGAAGCCCTGGATCTGCTAACTACCAAAGCCGCCGAAAAAAATCTAGAATTAGCCTATTTAATTGACTCCCAAACCCCCAACTGGATTGCCGGAGATGTGACGCGGTTGCGTCAAATCTTAGTCAATTTAATTAGTAATGCGGTTAAATTTACGCCAACTGGAGAGGTTTTGGTTTCCGTAACCGCCCAGATTTTGGCAGATGAGGATGTAGAGACGTTGCATGCAACGTCTCTACATCCGGGCGGGTTTGGCGATCGCTATCAGTTACAATTTGCGGTCAAAGATACAGGAATTGGCATTCCCGCTGATCGGATTCATCGCCTGTTTAAATCCTTTAGCCAGGTTGATTCATCCACCTCTCGTCAATATGGAGGAACAGGATTAGGATTAGCCATTTGTAAACGCCTGTGCGAAATGATGGGAGGTCAAATGTGGGTAGAAAGTGGCGGATCAGTCGCCGGAAATCCGCCTGCGGGATGGATAGCCGCCGATAAAAGTTCTGGAGGTTCAACCTTTTACTTCACAATTTTGTCTGAATCCATCCCCGATTCAGCCGTAGTAGAACAACCAATCTGTGACACTCACCTAGCAGGAAAACGGCTATTAATTGTCGATGATAATACGACAAACTGCCAAATTTTAATCCGACAAGCCCAGTCTTGGGGGATGCTGTCACAAGCCACGGAATCGGGTCAAGAGGCGTTAGCATGGCTGTCTCAAGGGCAAGAATATGATATTGCCATTCTGGATATGCAAATGCCAGGAATGGATGGGATTACCTTGGGAGAACAAATCCGTCAACAGTTTAAAGGTAAAGAATTCCCCTTATTAATCTTATCGTCCATGGGTAAACCTGAGATTGCCTCTGGAGTCGTGGAAGCGAATTTTGCTGCCTTTTTAAGTAAGCCGATTAAGCAGTCGCAACTCTACAACTTGTTAACGCAAATCCTGAGTGGACAACCGACAAAAATCAAGCGATCGCCTGTAGGTTCACCCTCTCTTGATCCCACCTTGGCGCAACGAATCCCCCTGCGAATCTTAGTGGCGGAAGACAATAAAGTGAATCAACAATTAGCCTTGCAGTTATTGCAGCGCATGGGATATCGCGCCGATGTCGCCGGGAATGGATTGGAAGTAATTGAAGCCCTGCGCCGTCAGCCTTATGATGTCGTATTCATGGATGTACAAATGCCAGAAATGGATGGCTTAGACGCCACCCGCCATATTTGCCAGCAATGGTTACCCGCAAACCGCCCACGAATTATTGCCATGACAGCCAACGCCATGCAAGGCGATCGCGAAAAATGTTTGGAGGTAGGAATGGATGACTATATCAGCAAACCGATCCGCGTCAATGAATTAGTTCGGGTTCTATCTCAGAGTCAGCCGACAGAGGAACCGCCAGAACCCGCACCCCAAACTGAGTCAGCCCTTGACCCCCAAGTCTTACAAACCTTTCACGACATGATGGGCGAGAGTGCGACGGAAATGCTGCATCAATTAATTGATATTTATTTAGAAGATACCCCCGCCATGCTGGAAACGCTTAAAATAGCCCTGCAAGAGAATAATTTACCCACTTTGCAACACACGGCTCATACCTTAAAATCATCGAGTGCGGCATTAGGGGCAATTAAATTCTCCCAGCTTTGTCAAGACTTAGAAAATTTAAGCCAGTCTCAAGTGACAACAGGCTTATGTGAACTCGTTGCCCACATTGAATCTGAGTATCAACGAGTCAAGCAAGAGGTGATGAATTATAAGTTATAACCCATTGTATTGGCGTGGCACATCTTATTTGATGAATTAGAATTGTAGGGGCGCAAGGCTTGCGCCCAATTTAACCATCAATCTATTCCACAATTTTAGCTGTGTCAGTCCAGTAGGTTGGGAAAACGCAAGGAAACCCAACAAAATAGACCCCAAAGTTGGAAGATACTTAAAGAAAGTCTGGGTCAATTCCCTGTTCTCGTAACTTGGTACGCAAGTCAAATAGCTGCCGTTCTAATTGTTCAGCTCGCTGTCGTTCCTGTTCAGCTCGCTGTCGCTCCTGTTCAATGACATTCGCGGGAGCGGGCAAGCGGTTTCCCTCTTGGTCATACCAGTAGAGCCACTCCCTGGTGCATCCTTCATGAGTACCCTGTTCACAACCAATTCCTAGCCCAATTTCAGGCATCCACACTTTCGTCCCCTTTTGACGTACATAGATCCCATTCATCAGGCGATAAACCTCAAACGGGTCATGCTTATCGCGTTTCCAGTAGTCAGGATTGTAGATAGTGTAGTACAGCACACCCATCTCGGCATACTTGGTCATTTTCCCGTCGTACTCATCACCTGGCGTTTTCGAGACCACCTCTAACACCCACTGAGGAACAATGTCCTGTTCTTGCCAAAGGACGTAGCTCAGTCGAAGCTTGCCACCTGCTTTGAATCGCTCTACTCCTAAACTGAGAAAACCATCCGGCACAATCGCGTCAGCACCTGGAGAGTAATAGACCCCCATATTGATTCCTAAAAACCAGTCCATGCCCTCTGCCCATAGCCAAGCCAGAATTGCTCGTAACAGATTGGGAATCAGGTTTTGCAGTTCATTATCCACAGGAGTATCGTCAGAGTCGGGCAGTTCTTCAGCAGTGGGAAGATATTGCAATGGGTTGTACTGTATCATAGCGGCGCTCCTATCCCAGTAAATCAAGGCTAACTCAATGGAGGGTCAGGTTAAGAGAAGCAGGGGAAACAGAGGGAGCGGGGGGAGCAGGGGAAGCAGGGGAAGCGGGGGAAGCTGAGGGAGCAGGGGAAGCGGGGGGAAGCAGGGGAAGCTGAGGGAGCAGAGGGAGCTGAAGGTGATGAACCACCAATCTAGCCGTTCAGCCAATCGGCGTAGTTCTATTAAGAAGTTTTACGGAAGTCTTGACTGGGGGATGTAGTCGATAATCAAAATAACCATCACAAGCTGTATTGAGGCACTGTTCGATGATTATACCGTCCCTGCTGATTCTGGCGATCGCTCTCGTCGCGGTTTACATTCATACCCATGTCGCAGAGGAATTAGTGCAAGTAGGGGCAACAATCATTGCGTTACTTTGTCTGGTGTTGAATCTGATTTTAGCGCCACTTGCGATAAAACTGCTCATTGTCGGGTCTATTTTACTCACAGCAAAACGGGCTTCATTAGCACTTTTTAATTCCCTGCTCCAGTAATTCCTTCTCTGTCTGATTTTGCAGTTTCTAATATTAAGGTTTAAATGCCGAACAGCTTATGACGTTGTAGCTTTAGCGATCGCAGACAACTTTAACCAGGATGGATAACTCCCCTCTGCCTTAATCTGCTGGATTTGCTCCTGGGAAATCGGTAAATTGAGACGCCCTGCCACCGCCCGGACAATATCGCCTCGGTCAATAACACCCGCGATCGCGCCTGCGGGAGAAAGTACGGTTAGATGCTTTAGCTGACAAGTTTCCAGAGTATTAATTACGTCTATTAACGGAGTTTTCTCCTCAACTGTGGCAATTTCCGATAACGGGTGAACCAGACTCTCCAGGGACTCCATTTCCCAGCGACTGCGTTCGATTGTTTGTAAATCTTGAATCTTAACTAAACCGCGATAACGTCCCTCCGACGCGGCATAATACGGCTTATTCGTCTGAATATCTGCCAGAATGTACTCATCCGCAAAAGATCGTAAGCTCATGGTGGCATCCAGGACACGAAAATCGCGGGTCATGGCGTCGGAAGCGTGAAGCTGAAGTAAGGCTTCTTGTAAGATGGTCAGGCGATCATAAGCATTGGCATTGCGATACACAAAAGAGCCGATCAACGCCAACCACAGGATTGTCCATACTCCAGTTAACAAAGTCAGTCCTACGGATACCGCGATCGCTAAAGAGCCAATCAGTTTACCCCCCTGTGCTGCCCAACGCACCCCTTGCAAGCGATTCCCCGTCAGCTTCCAGATTGCCGCTTTGAGAACTTGTCCACCATCGAGGGGTAATCCGGGGATTAAATTAAACAGGGTTAATACAAGATTAATCCGTGCTAGATCCGCCGCCACCAGATATCCCAGATTGTCCGTAGGCAGTACCTGAGTTAACCCATAGAATAGACCAAACAGGCAGAGGCTAACCCCAGGACCTGCGATCGCGACTTGGAACGCATCCCCCGGCGTCTGAGATTCACGGTCAATCGCCGCCACGCCGCCAAAGATAAACAGGGTAATCGAATTGACTTTAATTCCCTGCGATTGCGCCACTAAACTATGCCCTAGTTCATGCAATAACACCGAAGCAAACAATAATAGCGCCATCACCAATCCCAGACTCCAGGCGGAAATTGACTGAAAACTCGGATCGAAAATCCCCGCCTTGAGTAAGGTCACCAAGGCTAAGATAAAAAGCCACGACGGGTCAATAAAGAAAGGTATTCCAAATAATGAGCCAATTCGCCAATTTGACTGTATCAAGGTTTTTGCTTCCTATGACGTTTACCTGGACTAGGGGTCAGTAAGTTAAGTTTTGCCTAGTTATGTATACTTATCTATACTTAAGTCTAGATATGACTGAGTTTTTGGAAACGGTTCAGTATTAGTATTCTACGATATCAGCTTTTAGATCCCCAGCTTCTTCAAGAAGTTGGGGATCTCAGAAGGGAAGAAGGGATCTCGAAATCCCGACTTAGAGTGCCCCGGCGTTACTCAGTCCCAAGATCACACCAGCGCCAACCAGGTGTCCCAAGCTAGCCGTTGCCAGCAGTTCGGTCACACCGAAACGCTTGAAAATAGCGGGTTTGGGCAGGGGTAAATCCGGTCCCACACCCGGATTTTGAATCGCGTAGTACCCTGCAAACAGTACCACCAAGTTGCAGATAATCATCACTAGCCCCACAGTGGGAGTCCAGCTAGGGGTTGAGGGTACAGACGATTGCACCGCCGCGAATAAGGTTGTGTTAAGCATTGTATATTCTCCTGATCTTGATAAACCGATACAAGTGAAAAAATAATAAAGAATTATCGGGATAAAATTCATAAAATGTTGTAATATTTAACAATTTGACCAAAAAACGAGAATGGGGCTATCAATGCGGGTTAAAATTTGTGGCATTACCAAACCAGAACAAGGACAAGCGATCGCGCAGAAGGGTGCAACCGCCCTGGGATTCGTATGTGTACCCGCTTCCCCCCGGTACGTCACCCCCAATCAAATCGGATTGATCGTAGACTCATTGACGATATCGATGGATACTATCGGCGTATTTGCCAACGCTTCCGTTGAAGAAATCTGCGCCACGGTTGCCCCAGCCAGATTGAACGCCATTCAACTTCATGGTAGTGAATCCCCCGGATTTTGCCGCCAATTGCGGCAATGTCTGCCTGAGATTGAATTGATCAAAGCGTTGAGGGTGAAAACCTCGGAAGATTTACAGTTAGGCGATCGCTATGTCAGTTGTGTCGATACCTTGTTACTCGATGCTTACCATCCCCAGATGCTAGGGGGTACCGGTAAGACACTTGACTGGGAAACCCTGGCTGAATTTAATCCCCCTTTACCCTGGTTTCTGGCTGGCGGCTTAACCCCAGAGAATATTGGCGAAGCGTTGAAACGATTGCACCCCGATGGGATTGATCTATCAAGTGGCGTTGAGCGATCGCCCGGAGATAAAGATTTGGATAAAGTGGCTTTACTATTCCAACAGATAGCCCTGTAGTGGCATAATCCCTGGGGCGTTGTTTTTTGTGCAAAGGGTTCAGAGTGATCGGGAGATTCTGGTAGAAGCTTGTCACTCACCACACTCAATCTTGGTATTGTCCCGTTGGCTGCACTCCAATAAAAAACACCTTCCCAGCTTGATAGGTGGTAAACGCCAGACTAACATGTTGTTCAGCTAACCAAGCCGTGAATTGCCGGGAACCTGTTATTTCAAGGGACGGGGCATTCCTAGAGGAGAATGGTGATTGATGCACCATGAGCGGTGTCTATAGGTAAATAACAATTGTTCTCTATAGAGAGAATAGTATTAATTGCTGCAAAGCAAAAAACTTCAGTCAAATCACATCTTCACTGAATCTTCACAAATAGAGATTTAATGTAACTCTTTATTGCTAAATATTACATTCATTTAACTCAGATTTGGCATCTAGAACTCTGAATGTCGAAACCGTGGGATCACCAGTGAATCTTGAATCAGGGCAGGTTTAGTCAAGTTATCCGTTTTTGCCAAATGTTATCAGTAAAACCCGCCCCTACACGATAATGTTTGACAAATTTGCCATTTTAGTATCTACATACCGTTTAACTTCAAAACCGTTCCCCTACGCCCAAATGCACCTGAGAATCCCCCTGATCATTTAAGCCAAAATCAACTTGTACTGGACCAAAGGGCGATCGCACTCTCACCCCAACCCCATAACCCAATCCACTCCCAGGCTTATCTCGCACCTCTCCCGGTTCCCCAGTAACCGTATCTCCTGAACCTAAATCTGTGGCATAATCCGCAAATATCCGACCCCCTAACCAAGTGAACACCGGAAACCGATATTCAGCCGTGGCTTGCAGGTAAGACCGACCTGCACCAACTTCCCCACTCTGATAGCCGCGCACGGAACTCCCTCCGCCGAGGCTAAAGGCTTCATAGGGAGGTAAATCCCCAATCACGGTTCCTCCCTGAAGATTAAACACCAAGGTTTGATCGCCAGTCGTGAACCCAAATAACTCCACCGGAACATACTGGGTATAACTTCCACTGAGACGATTAAAAATAATATCGGCTTCACCCACAGGAACCGACTGATCCATCCCGACTCTGACATTAGATCCTTGGCTGGGATAATCGGTATCATCTCGGTTATCTTGAACTGCGGATAGATTCACCGTCAATAAATCATCTTGACCGCGATCGCTTAAACTCAACGGATTGCCAAACTCATCCACAGGCTGCACCTGATCGGTAAACGCCTGATCCCGAATCGACACGCGCTGATAGGATAATCCTACCCCAGCCTGCCAATTCCCTCCCAGAGGGCGAAACAGTTCCCCACTTCCCCCCAAACGATGCACCCACGGGGTTTCCCCATTCGGCAAATCCACGTCGCGATCGCCGCCAATAAACACTTCCGATGGAGAACGCTGATTAAACACTGCCAAACTGTACCCCGTCCGCAACGGATCACCCGCAATCCACGGATCAGTAAAACTCACCTCAAATCCTAGGGTATCTTCGCCCCCTTCCAGTTCTAACGCCAAGTTCTGATTATTTCCGCTCAGATTCTCCTCCTCTAACCGCAACACCCCATAAATCCCTTTTGCCCGACTTGCACTGGGAAAAGCGGTGACATTAAACGATGAATCCTCCACCACATTCACAATCATGACAATTTGATTGGGTTGATTGGTCTGTTGGAGGCTGAGAGTGGCATACTCGACTATATCTAACTGCGTGACTCGTTCTAACCCTTGCTGGGCGACATCCGGGCGATAGACGTCTCCAGGTTCCAGTTCAAATTCTCGCGTAATGATATACGGACGAGTGTTTCCGGGAGTGGGTTGACCGTCTTCATCAACAAAGCGAACTTGGATATCCGCGATCGCAACAGGTCTCCTGGAAGGAATAGGATTACGGTTTGGTGATTGAGGAAGTTGAGGCACATCGGGGAGATCATTCTGCTTCTGGAAGGGTTGCGATCGCCTCTGGCGGTATGTGGGGTTTAATCGCGCTTCGATTGGCATCCCCTGATTATCCACAAACGAACCATACTCAACTGGCGAAACTGCCTCTATTTCCTGTCCCCGACTCGATGCAGCCGCCAATAATTCTGCACCTACCCCAGCCAATACTAGGGGAAGAATAAACCACTTGCGCCACCGTCGGTAAAACCCCATCAGCCACCTTACCCGCTACGTGCCAGTTCCGCTTTTACAACCGATGTTATCAGTATATTTCCCATCGGGAAAGGTAGAGAAGCTTCTTTGGGTAGAAGGGGTAGAAGGAAAAAGTACCCAGGAAAAACAAACAGCTAAATAATATTATTAGGTTTGAACGATCGCATAACTCCGAATCTGCCAAGGCGCTATCCTTAAGGCTTGCAGCGTCGGCGATTCTGGAGACTGATCCACAGGACGTTCTAACAAATCAACGCAACCCTCTATCGCCAACCCTAAATCACTATTGAATGAAACTTCCGCTTCCTCTCCGTGACATTCATAACACCGCAGAATCCAACGGTGGGGATGATCTTGCGATCGCTTGAACGCAATCACTACTAAATTTTCCGCCGATAACTCTAGCAAGGAACCCCCAGGGGGCAAAGCGTTACCACCCTGATTCGCCCTGTTTTCCAGCCGGACGACTTGCAGGGGGAAATTTAACTCATATCCTCGCTGAACCGTTTTCGCGGCTTGCCAAGTTCCCGCATGAGGATAAACGGCGTAAGTGAAGTGGTGAATTCCGCGATCGGCGTCGGGATGGGGCCACATTGGACTTTTGAGTAGGGTTAATCGGAGTTGAGAGGGTTGGGCGTCATAGCCGTATTTACAGTCATTGAGTAGACTCACGCCGTAAGTTTCATTACCCAGATCCGCCCAACGTAAGGCTGGAACCTCCCATTTGGCTTGTTCGGCGGGGGTTTGGGATTTGGTGGGGCGTTGGATGGCGCCGCAGGGAATCTCATAGGTAGCATAGTCGGCTTCTAGGTTTAAGGGGAATGCAGCTTTGACTAATACCTGGCGTTCCTGCCAATCTACGGTTGTGGCTATTTTAAGGAGGGGTGAATCTGATGTCAGGATGTAGTCTTGGCAAAATTGGGATTGTCCTAGTTGACGAATGACTTGGAGACGCGATCGCAGATTTCCTTGTTCTAGCCATTGAATCGATTTCAGTTGGGTTGGCGGTAAGGGATGTTGATGGTAATTGGGGTCAATATTCCAGGCGTCCCAATATTGTCCTTTGTCTTCAAAGGCTTGCAGTTGATTTCCTGCGCCGCTTAAGATTTCTCGCTGGTTTTGTTTATCAAATATGCTGCTTAAGTCGCCAGTATTGGGATCGACGATAACTCGCAGATATTCATTTTCGAGGATAAATTCGTTATTAGGTTGGGGATTGGGGTTATCGTCTTCTGGAGGAGTATCTGTGGGACAAAGCCAGACTATTTTATAGCCGATCGCGGGGATATCTTTTGCCATAAATAGCAGATGGGTTTGACCCTTCGCTTCGCTTATAGGAAATCCGGTTTGTAGGGGCGGGTTTAGGGATTCTTGTTTTGCTATTGATGATAAATTGTGTTCAAAACCCGCCCTGACAAAGGTTTGGCTGGGAATTTTTTTGCCGTTACTATCGTATAGTTGCCAGGTTTGATTGTCGGTGATTGGGAACTGTTTTTCCAACGCAGAGGAACGCAGAGGTTCGCGCAGAGGTAGCGCTGACGCGCCGCTATCGCTAACGCAGAGGGAGGGAGGTACGGAGAGAGTAATGAGTTCTGAACGTTGCCAGTTGAGGGGGTTGAATATGATTAGGGGTTTGGCGTTGGGGTGAGGGGGTGAGGGGAGGGTAATTTGGGACGCGATCGCGTTTAGGGATTCGGCTATGATGGTTTGGGTTATTGTCTCGGCTTGTTGCCATTTTGGGTTGGCTTCAATGAAGACTTCGGGAATGGATGTTCCGGGTAAGATATCGTGGAATTGATTAAAGAGAATGTTTTTCCAGGCGGTTTCTAGTTGAAATTGAGGATAATTTTTGTTGGTGATTAGAGTGGCGAGAGAGGCAAATAGTTCGGCTTGATATAGTAATACTTCACAGCGACGATTCCAGCGTTTTTGATCAGCGTGGGTGGTATAACAGCCGCGATGGAGTTCTAGATAGAGTTCGTTAGTCCAAATCGGATTAGGAATTGAATATTTGTAGGGGCGGGTTTTACTACTATCGTTATTTGTTACCCCGATGTGACTAAACCCGCCCTCCTCTCCTCTATCTCTCATATCTTCCCTATCTTCCCTATCTTCCCTATCTTCCCTATCTCTCATATCTTCCCTATCTTCCCTATCTTCCCTATCTCTCATATCTTCCCTATTTTCCCTATCTTCCCTATCTTCCCTATCTTCCCTATCTTCCCTATCTCCCTCATCTCCCCTATTTTCTAACTGTTTCTCTAGATTCTGCAAATATTTCAATGCGGTGGTAAATTCTAAATTGGGGAAGAAGGGAGATTGTTGCCAACGCTGTGCCACGTTTAACATATCGCGAGTGGGACCACCACCATGATCACCCACACCAGGTAACCAAAATACATCCTTAATTTTGGTTTGGGTTTGCCACTTAATCCCATAATTGGTCATGGTAATCGGATTCGTGTCCATGACTCCGGTAATATTGGGGGGTGACATTAAACTGAGAATTTTAGTTCCATCCGGTGATTGCCACCAAAAGAGGTGATAGGGGAATTCTGTAGTGTCATTCCAATGCAGTTTTTGGGTAACAAAATAGTTGATTCCGCCTTGTTTTAAGATTTGAGGTAATTGCCAAGTAAAGCCAAAACTATCTGTTACCCAAGCGACTTGAGTAATTTGACCGAATTTTTCTTGGGTATAACGTTGACCATAGAGAATTTGCCGGACAATGGATTCACCGTCAATTAAGTTGAGTTCTGGTTCAACCCACATCCCACCAACTGTTTCCCATTTTCCGGCTATGATTTGTTGTTTAATTCGGCTAAATAAGTCGGGACGATTCTGTTCTATCCAGGCATAAAGTGCAGGTGTCGTATGACAATAGGTTAAATTAGGAAAGTCTTGCTGTAAACTGAGAACGGATTCAAAGGTTCGCACGGCAACATCCCAGGTTTCCTGAGTTGACCATAACCAAGCCATATCTAAATGGGCATGACCGAGTAGGTGGAATGTAGCATTAGTAGTGAGGTTTTGGGATAGTAAATTTTGGCGCAATTGAGTTAGCGATCGCGTAAACTGATTGGCATTAGATACTCTCTGCCAGTCAATCTCAGCTACAGCCGCCGCTAGTGTTTCTAATTGTTCGGGTGAAAAGGCGGTTAAATAGTTCTGTAATACGGTTAATTCATCTGCCACAAATCCCGGATCAAGGGAGTTTGTTAATTCATAAATACAGGACGATCGCATTAACCCGCCAATATCATGACCCGGACTCACTAACCGCACCATTACGGTAATAATTTCCCCAGGACTAACGGCTGAACTGAGGAGGACTCTTGCTGAAGAATCAAATAAGTCTCCTTGTTGGACTAACTCACCATTAACAAAAATTTTGGCATCTTCCGCCCACCAGGTTAGCGCTAGTCGTAAGGTTAATCCGGCTAAGGGATAACCTTGTAAATTGTGGGGAATGATAAATTGTTGCCCGAACCACATAACTTGGTGTCCGGCTGACCAGATGATATAGCCTTTTTCATTGAGTTCAGCGCTTGACCCGTTGGCAAAAATGTGGTTACTTATCTCCTCCAGAGGTAGGTCTTCAGACCACAGTTTCCAATTGGTTTGCACATTCACCTGAGTTAAGGCGCGGAGTTTAGCAATAGATTCAGAAAGGAAGGGTAATGGGGACATGGAAATTAAAGATAAATCTTAATAGTTAACAATCCGAATTAGGAAAACATCTGTCGCACTAATCCGTCTGGGATTGAAACCCAAGGAAGCAAAAGCTTAAGTATGCTTTAGTTTACTACATTAAAGACGTTTAACCCGTTTTAACGGGTTTTAGCTTTTAGCCGGAAATTTATTTCCCGGCTATACTGCATTAAAGGTTTGTCGTGGGTGATGCCAGCGTTGATGGCGCTAAAGCGCAACTACAAACATTCGCTAAAAAAGCGATAGAGTATGGAATAATAAATAGGTCATCGCTGCTTCTGCTTGCATCGCCATGTCTGCTTCTACCCCAGGTCGCTACCGCAGCCGATTGTTCAATCTTATCAATCATCATTCTCGCCGATTCATCGATCGCGGTGAACGGGCAATCCGACATTTGAAAGTCGCGGCTGTTTGGGGAACACAGATTCTCCTCTATCCTATATATATGGTGGTTCAAGCCAGTCTCACGGCTGGGCGGCAACTTTCGGCAGAGGCAAAAACGGGATGGATTCGATTAAAAGCCTTGACCCAATCCCAACCGCCAGAACAACCGCCTGCTGTTGATACGCCGATTCAACGGGTTCTTCAGGAAGTCGAAACCTTACCTCTACCTGAACCATCCCCATGGAATTCGACTGGGCGGTTGAAACCGCAACTACACAAACAAAACCTGCCTACGCAAGTTTCCCAATCCTCACGGGTAGAGATTCAAGGTGTAGCCACCCTCCTCGCAACCCAAACCCTAGTTCTCGTTTCCGTCGCTAATGAAATTCTGGATATCCTCACCCCAGAACAACAACAAAAATTGGCGGCGAGAATAAGCTGGGAACTGGCTAACCTTTATCGTCAGTGGCGCTTAGTTGACAATTTAAAGGCTTCTGGGGTGCAACGCCAACTCAGTCACTTGGCTAAACCCTCTCTGTTTCTCCCCTTCAGACTATTCTGGCAACTCATGGCATGGGTGCAAACCAGTCCGGTTGCGATCGCGCTTAATCTCTTCGGTGAGTCTACTTTAGTCCCTGTCAGGGATTCAGCCTTCTCAGAACCTGCATCTGACGCCGAAATTCCCCAAAACCTTGCCTCTTATTGGTTGGAACGATTGACACCAGGGGGAACCTTAGCCGCGATTGATGACACTATTGCCCAGTGGGAATCGCACCCGTTACAGACATCGAATCACGTTGCGATCGCACTCCGTCACCGCAGCCAAACTCTACTGCAAACCTTCAAAACCTCCTTTATCACCCCTCGACAGCCAACTGATCCAACCCAGACATCGACATCTCACCCCTTTTGGCTGGTAGGATTAATTTACGCCGCGATCGACTACTTTTTTGGTCAGCGTAGTTCTCACCCATTCCATCACCAAGACACAACCTCAGTTAACCCCACCGAGGACATTAATCAACGATTCGCTAACTCAACAACTTCCGTCACCCTTCCTGGGGCAGAATTCACGTATAAGACTGAACCTGATCCATGGTTAACCTGGGATGATTTATTTGGGTGTCCAAACCCCACGTTCACACCCAATTCTGCTGTCACTAACTTTATTGGCTTGAAGGGAAACGTTCCCCCAACGTTACCTCAACTTTCACCAGGTTTTACAGTCAAAAAAATGACTATCCGGAACAACCCTATTGGTGCTATTCTCCAGCGTTTTGGTTTCTATAAACAAGCTGGAATCCTACGGGTAACCGATCAAGAACAATCCAAGGTACAACAACAATCTGTTAGGCTTGGGCAGACTATTCAAGCTAAATTACTACGTTGGATTCCTCTGCTTAACCTAACCGAAAACGTTGATCAAATCCACAACCAAGTTACTCACACCCAAACGCAAATCGTTAACTCTCCCCCTCCACTGTTATATCCAATAGCATTACAACTTTTAGGACTTTCGACATTAGGAAATAATTTAAAACCTGGAACAGTAGTCAAGGTATTTCCGGCGACCTTATCAAAGCAAAGTCCGACAAGTTTACCTGAGTCTTTACCCTCCTATTCATCTTTTCATTCTGCCTTATCTTCACCATCCGAACAACCCATTTCCTATGCCCAAAACCATGATATCGAACCCGCGCCCGACTGGATTGAAACGGAGGCAATTTCCACAGGATATGTTAAACATCCTTTAGAACAAATCCTAGAATGGTTGGATGTAGGAATGCTTCGGCTGGAGGAGGTAACGATTAAAGCTTGGCAATGGATGCGACAATTTTTTACCAAGGACAACGGATGAGATTAAGAGTTAGGTTGAAGGTAGTGGGGAAGATGAAGTGATGGGCGAGTCATGTTCCAGACGTGATCCAAGAAGCGTCTGTGTGTAGGGGCGGGTTTAGGGACATGGGTGTCAACTTAAGCCACATTACCCACGATAGGATACTGGGTGTGGGGTATGGGGTGTGGGGTGTGGGGTGTGGGGGAAAGCGAGCAATGTTGGGGAGCTATGTATTAAACGGAACCTGTTTGAAAAAAACATTGTGGATGAATAGGTGAGGTGAATGGTGGTAGGTGTGAGGTTTTTTCGCCTCCAACAGACAATTC
>NZ_JAVKEA010000144.1:0-9123 GCF_040221695.1 Coleofasciculus sp. E2-BRE-01
ATCTGCATTTTTCTCGGTTTTTAGAGCAACTTGTAATTTTTCTTTTTGAGCGGGTTTCAAATAATTTTTGGCTGGCATATTTTTTTCGTTTTTCGGATTTCCTATTTTAATTATACCCTATTTAAATGCCGAACAGCTTAAACCTGCCCCTACAAATGCGTAACTGTTGTTACATTATGTCCTTCTGCCTTCTGCCTTATTGGACTAGTGCAAGAAGGCAGAAATAACTGAACAGCTAACATCTCCCCCAGCTTCCCCAGCTCCCCCAGCTCCTCCACACCTACAAAGCTGCTCACATATTTCCGCCGCGCTGCACTAGGACTTCTGATAAGCGCGAATCATTGCCTGAGTCCCCTGTTCCCCTCCTTTACCACTATCAAACTCTTGAACCATATTAAACAAACGGTCAGCAAGTTCCACTCCTGGTAATTCCTGAGGCGATGAATTTAAGGTTTCCTGCACCAATCTTAAATCCTTCAAAATATGCTTAATCATAAAACCCGGTTGGAAATCCGACGCCGCAATTTTCGGTCCTAAATTCGACAGCGCCCAAGAACCAGCCGCTCCCGTACTGCAAACCTCTACAATTAAGTTCGGGTCAATATCCTGCTGCTGCGCCAACTGCATCGCTTCACACAACGCCACCGCATGAACCGCCGCCAAAACCTGGTTACACAGTTTGACCGCTTGACCACTCCCCATCGGTCCACACAGGCGAATGGTTTTGCCTAAAACCTCCAACAACGGTTTGCTTTCCTCAAAATCTTTAGCCTCTCCACCCACCATAATCGTCAGCGTGCCATTTTTTGCCCCAATATCACCCCCTGAAATGGGCGCATCCAAAAAGCGCAAGTTATGCTGTTGCAGTTGGGTACCTATTTCACGCGCCGCCTCTGGACCAATCGTACTGGTATCAATCACCAGCGTACCTGGACGCGCTGATTCGGCAACCCCTCCGGTTCCCAGCAGAACCTCTTTGACATCAGGCACATCACTGACACAGGAAAAGACAACATCTGCCGATGCGACAGCCTCGCGAATCGAAGACACCACCGTTACCCCAGCCTGAGCCGCAATCTCTACACCCGGACGGTTAGGGGTTCGATTCCACGCCTTAACCGCGTAACCCGATGGCGCCAAATTTGCCGCCATAGGTCCGCCCATGACGCCAAGTCCGATAAAGGCAATCTGTTGATTCATATCTGTTGACTCCGTTGTCTGTGTTTCTGATAAGTTGCTAGAGGTGTCATGCCTTTGTCATACTAGAATCTCTTGGAAGAAAATCGGGGAGTCTCAGTCTCACGCCAATCATCGAGTTGGTTTGCCAGAAAAGCGACAGTAAATAAGCAATACGGGATAAACCGACGGAATAGAAAATAACTTATAAAAATAACCAGAATACTTTAGAAATACTATGGTAAATCCCAGCGAGATTCAAGAGTCCACTCGTCCCCAGCAGCAACTCGCGCATCAGCAGGTTGGGAAAATGGCGTTCGCCTTATCCATCGGCATTGGGCTGATTTATCTGGCATTTCTCAAACCGGGGATTTGGGGCTTTGATGGCAATGACATGCTGCATGTTTCCCAGTCATTAGTTACCGAATTTGATTTTAGCGTGCCGCCCGGTTCCGGAGCCTTGGGTCGCGATGGGCAATATTACTCAATTCGATATCCCTTATTACCGATTATTGCCACACCCTTTGTTGCCGTGGGACTGGTGTTGGGTCACTGGTTCAATATACCGACGAACTATTCATCGGCGGTTTGTGCGTTGGTTGTATCAGTAATATTAACCGCTTTAACCACATCGCTGGTGGCTTTGTTGGCATTGCGCTTGGGTAGCAGTCGCACAGATGCGTATTTAGCCGCCTTATGTTTTGCCTTGGGTACGACAGCCTTAGTCTATTCGCGAGAGTTCTTTGCTGAACCCCTCCTCTCTTTTATAACTGCGTCTAGCCTCTATCTCGCCCTGGGAAAAACCAGTCGTGAACATGCGGGTGCGAGTATTCTTTCCGGTTTAGCCTTGACTGCTAAACCTGCGGGTATTGTCATTGGACCGGTGTTGTCCGCCTATCTCCTACTCAAGCGGTACCCCCTGCGGAATGCTCTGGGTCCCCTACTGGGTACAATTATGGGGTTCATGCTGTTTATGGCGTATAACTACCTGCGGTTTGGTGGTTTACTATCCAGTGGACAAAATGCCTCGAAATTTACCCTGGATGGAATGCTAGAACGATTCATCGGTTTGATCTTGAGTCCCGGCGCAGGGGGGGGGTTAATCTGGTACTGTCCGCCAACGATTCTGGCAATTATTGGATTCCGCAACGCGCTCAAATCTAAACCCCTAGAAGCCTTAGCCATTGGGGGTATATTCGGTGGGTATTGGCTACTCCATTCCTTGTGGGAATTTGGCGGCTGGAGTTGGGGACCTCGATTTTTAGTTCCCGCACTTCCAGGATTGATGGCGCTAGTCGCACTCATTGGGAAAAGGTGGTGGAAGTGGTTAATTGGTTTGACGGTACTCGGATTCCTCGCCAATGCCCCGACCCTGGTATCGTATTTTCAACGCTACTATGCTGAAGCCCTTGATGGAGGATATATCAATCGAGCCAGAGCCTTATGGGATTCGCCCAGCTATGCTCCTCTATTTAATGCTTGGGGAGCTGCCTATCGCCAGGTTAGCAGTGCCTTAAGTACAAATATTCGAGATGTCCTAGGGCAAGTTGGAGAACCACCGCCCGGAGACCAAATGACCAGCGCCCAACTGTTACATATTGTGGCGGTGTGGTGGTGGGTTTTGCCTGCTGTGGGTATCCCGATTTGGGTGGGCGGACTTTTAGCCGCCCTGTTGATTGGAGCAGGCGTTTGGGTACTGCGTTGGGGATGGTTACAAGCTAGAGCCAAAGCATAAACGGAATAGTGAAACAAGGCAGAGGAGAGGAGCAGGGGAGCAGAGGGACAGAAGGTTTCAAGGAAAATAGCAATAATTTAAGGGAGAAGTAAATAAATTAGATAAACATGATATTAGTTATTAAGGAATTCATAATTGTCTTAATCTTATAGCCATTCCAACTCATTCAGGAAACTCAAGGCTAATTCCTGAGCCTACAAAAAACACTCGTACCTCTTGATTACTGTTCCCTGTTCCCTATTCCCTTTGTCTACCTTGGGGAGTTCCCCTCTCAAATGGAATGGTTATATGACTCAAAAGTCTTGGCGATAAGTGCAATGAAACTAATCATCCAAATCCCTTGTTACAACGAAGAAGCAACCCTGGGACTAACACTGTCCGAACTTCCCCGTCAAGTCCCTGGAGTCGATACAGTCGAGTGGTTGATTATTAATGATGGCAGTCTCGACCGGACAGTTGAAGTTGCCAAAGCCTGTGGCGTTGACCATATTGTTAGCTTTGATCATAATCAGGGTTTAGCCAAGGGGTTTATGGCAGGGATAGAAGCCTGTTTAAAGGCAGGAGCCGATATTATCGTGAATACGGATGCCGATAATCAATACTGTGCCGCAGACATCCCCAAACTAATTGAACCTATCTTACAAGGTCAGGCAGAAATTGTCATAGGTGCTAGACCCATCCAGCAAATTAAGCATTTTTCTCCCGCCAAAAAGTTTTTGCAAAAATTAGGAAGCTGGGTAGTACGAATCGCGAGTAAAACCAATATTCCTGACGCTCCCAGTGGCTTCCGTGCCATCAGTCGGAATGCGGCGCTGCAACTGAATGTGTTTAGCCAATATACGTATACCCTAGAAATGATTATTCAGGCGGGGCAAAAAAACATCGCCATTGCTTCGGTGCCAATTAGAACCAATGATTTCCTGCGCCCGTCCCGTTTAGTTAAAAGTATTCCCGCTTATATCCAGCGCTCCATTCTTACGATTGTCCGCATTTTCATGACCTATCAACCGCTCCAGTTCTTCATTGTTCTGGGGACGCTTCCTTTCGGCTTGGGGTTGATTCTATGCGTGCGTTGGTTGGTGGTATTTGATCCGGATAGAAGTCGTGCGCCTAGCTTAATTGTAGCCGCTATTTTAATTCTGATTGGCTTTCAACTGTGGATGTTTGGATTAATTGCTGACTTGATGGCGGTGAATCGTAAGCTGCTAGAAGATATTCAACTGCGGCGGCGACGCGCTGATATTGAAGAGTACAGAAAAAATCAAATATGAATCATCAACAAAGGCAGAGGAAAAGGCTTTTGGTCACATATTGCCACACTGATAATAAATCCAAAGTTAACGGGAGGTGGGCAAGAGCAACCAACGATAATATAAATGTTTCCAAGTTTATCATTCTTGCCCACCCTACATAAAATTGCCTTATTGAGACAGGTGCAAGATATGAGTTTGAGTAAACTGAGCAGATGACGAAAGACGTAGCTTGTTTCTCGAAAAGCGAGTATAACAAACGAATGACAAATGACAAATGACAATGAATAAAGACCTGTTTGCCCGCGAAGCCCTTGCCCAAATACCCAAACTCCTTACCCTGCTAGACCGCAACCCACACAGCCCTACCTACGGCTGTTTTGACCGCAACTTTTGGCAGTATAAAATTATTGATTTCCCTAGTGGAATGGCTCAGGAGTTTGTTCTGCCTCTAGCCTTAGCATATAATACCCAGTTATCCGATAACCCTTTCTACCAACAACCAGCGATTCAAGATTGGGTGGAAGCCGGAATTCTTTATGCGGCTAAAAGCGCTCATCCGGATGGGTCTTGTGATGACTATTTCCCTTTTGAACGCGCTGGAGGCGCAGCGGCATTTTCCCTACTTGCCTGTATTGACAGTTATCAAGAATTAGGGTTAAATAATCCAATTGCTTTAAAGTTTTTTGAAAAACGAGCCGATTGGCTAGCCCATCATCAAGAAAGTGGACGCCTTACCAATCACCAAGCGTTAATTGTTCTGTGTCTAGATTTACTGTCTAATCTATTACAAGCCACCAAATGGGATAGAGCCAGAGTACAACGTTTAGAACAGGTATTATCTTGGCAAAACCCTGAAGGTTGGTTTATTGAGTACGAAGGTTGTGACCCCGGTTACCATACGTTAACGATTTCTTGTTTAGCGCGAATTTATCAACTCAGACCTGATCCCCGGCTTAAAGAAGCATTAGTCAAAGCGGTTGATTTGGCGGCAGAATTTGTGCATCCTGATGGCTCTTATGGGGGAGAATATACGAGTCGCAATACTTATAATTTCTTTCCCCATGGTTTTGAACTGGTGGGACAGTGGTATCCCCAAGCCCTAGAAATTAACGATCGCGTCCTGGTGGGACTGGCAAATGGACTGGCTCCTTGCTATGCTGACGATCACATTATTGGTCACCATACCTGGAACTATCTACTCACATGGCGCGATTTTGTGTCAACTCGACCTGAACCCACTCCCCGTTCTCCCGGTCGAGTTTGGTTTAAGGACGCACAAGTTTTAATTGACCGTCGCCAAAATACGGAACTGTATTTAGCCTTAAACAAAGGGGGGGTATTTAAACTGTTTCAGGACAAGCGTTTAGTCGCCTCTGACACTCAATTTTCATTGCAAGTCCTAACGGGTAAAAAGATAAAAAATGCTGTCGGTCATTTAGTTGATACCTATCAAGTCAAAGTTGAGGACAATGAAATTATGATTGAAGGAGAGTTGGGGTGGGCAAAACAGAAACAAATGACCCCCACAAATTTACTAATATTGCGAGTCGTCATGCTCACAGTAGGTCGCTTCTTTCCCAACTTAATCCGCAAACTCTTACAAAAAATGCTAATTACAGGCAAACAAAAAGCTCCGTTCCACTTCCGTCGCTTGATCGAGTGGAAAAATGGACAGTGGCATATCACCGATGAGTTGCAAGCTCAGTCCTGGAAAGACGTAATCGCTGCCGGAATTGGTGGCGATCAAACTTCGATTTATGTGGTTATGAGTCGCACGTTTCAACGGGGACAATTACAGCCCTGGTTAGATTTAACCAATGAGGTTAAGAAGCTAGATGCTTATGAATGGCTGCGATTAGAGCGAAAATTTTAAAAGTAGGAATCATGAGTCTAAGTTCACTGTTCTGTGACCTAAGACTAATAACTAATGACCTAAGACTAATAATTAATTTATGAAACGACTAATTTCAATCACCGTCAGCCTAATTATCCTGGCAGTGATTTACTCCAAAATTGATTTTCCCGAACTCGTTGCCGTTTTTCAAAATAGCGATCGCGTCTGGATGCCTGTAAGCTTGGGAATGGTTGTTCCCCTAACCTTATTCACGTCTTGGCGGTTGCAACAACTGATGCCCAGTGGCGCTCGCTTGGGCTTTTTTGAGGCAAATCGGTTAATCTTAGCGGCAAGTGTTTTAAATATGGTGCTGCCGTCCAAGATGGGGGATATTGCCAAAGCCTATTTCATGAAACAGCGGGGTCATTTGAGTGGGACTCTTTCGTTATCGCTGGTGATTTTTGAAAAAGCTTGTGATCTGTTATCCCTGCTGTTATGGTGTGTTTTTGGTTTATTACTCTATGAACCGAAAGATTGGCTATTTTGGCTAATGACGACAGCGGTGGGCATGGGTTTAATCTTGGGAATTTGTCTCTTGGCGTCTCGAAAATTTGCTTATTTTTTCTTTGTCGTGGCTCGCAAGATTGCTCCAAAAAAAATGCGTTCAAAATTAGAAACAATGCAAGGCTCTTGGGGCGACATGCATGACTATTTTTGGCGCGATCAACGTCAGCTTCTCAAGATTACTGGAACGTCGATTTTTATTTGGTTTTTACACTTATTACAAATTTGGTTTTTTATCCTAGCGCTGAAGGCAACGACTCCATTTCTAGTCAATCTCGCCTTGTCTCCCCTCGCCATTTTAGCCGGATTATTACCTCTAACCTTTGCCGGAGTTGGCACACGCGATGCAGCATTAGTATTGTTTTATCAGGACTATCTAGACCCCGCAACCGCCGCCGCCTTGGGATTGCTGTGTACCTCGCGTTACTTTTTACCTGCCATTGGCGGATTACCCTTCCTGAGTCAATTTTTAGCAACAATCCGTACAATCAAGGGCAGTCAAGACACGTAGCGCTTAAGGTGACTCATCTCACCCAATTTAGTGATTGAAATCACAAGTATTGCGGACTACATATCACTGATAGCGTGATCCGAATCCTAGAAGCTAGTAGTAATGCCCAGATAAGCTTAGCAACGCCCCCATGTTACTTCCCAGCAGCGACCGTTTACTCAACAGTCCACCTGATTGGTCGGAGTCAGACAAACCCTTATGTCCTAATTTGGTTAAGCAAACTCGGCAGATAGAAGTGTTGAACGAGGAATTAGCGGCTCAAATTGCAGAACGTCAAGATATGGAGTTAGCCCTGAGGAAATATCGCAGCATGTTTGAGGGTGCCGTTGAGGGCATCTTTCAAACCACTCCAGACGGGCATTTTATTGACTGCAATCCAGCGCTGGCAAAGATTTATGGTTATGCATCCCCCGCTGAACTATTGGAAACGCTAACCGACATTGGACAACAACTCTATGTGAATCCGAATCGACGCCGGGACTTTATTGAGAAACTGCGATCGCACGATTCAGTTACAGACTTTGAATCCCAGGTGTATCGCAAAGATGGGCAGATCATCTGGATTTGTGAGAATGCTAGGGCGGTGCGCGATCGCGACGGGAATTTACTCTACTATGAAGGGTTCGTCACCGATATCACCCAGCGCAAAGTTACCGAGGAATCCTTGCGGCGATCCCAAGCAAAATACAAAGCCCAAGCTGAACAACTGGAGGAGACATTAAATCAACTGCGCCAGACGCAACAACAGTTGATCGAAAAAGAACATCTTTCCACCTTAGGCAAATTGCTGGCTGGAGTTGCCCACGAAATTAATAATCCGGTTAATTTCTTATGTAACAATTTTCCCCATGCTCAACAATATACCACAGACTTATTAAATTTACTCCAACTCTACAGCAAATATAACCCCCAACCTGCACCAGAAATTCAACAGGAAGTCGAAGAAATCGATTTAGAGTTTGTCGTTGAAGACTTTCCAAAAACCCTGTCATCTATGCAAATGGGGGCTGAACGTCTGCGCCAACTTGTTTATTCCCTCAAAACTCTATCTGGAGCAGACGAAGAGCAATCGATAGATATTCACCAAGGGCTAGATAGCACCCTAGTCATGCTCTACTATCGTTTAAAATCCAAAGGAAACAAGCAAGAAATTAAAGTGTTCAAGGATTATAGCACACTGCCTTTAGTCACTTGTTATCCTTGTGGGTTAAATCAGGTATTTATGAATGTGCTGTGCAATGCCATTGATGCCCTAAAAGATATGCGTTCTCAACCCGCGAATGGGGACAGTGAGCAAACTATAACGCCATCCATCTGGATTCGCACAGAATTAATTGATAATGGGAAATCTGGGGCGTGTGCGGTTATTCGCATTATCGATAACGGACCGGGAATAGATGAGGAACTGAAACAGCGAATCTTTGAGCCTTTTTTTACCACTAAACCTCCGGGAAAAGGTACGGGTTTAGGATTGTCAATTAGCTATCAAATCATTGTTGAAAAACATGGCGGAACGTTTACCTGTAATTCTACACCGGGTCAAGGAACAGAGTTTGTGATTGAAATTCCGATTTGATTTGACTTGGGCATGGCGCGTGAATTAATCTCCTCATTTTTGATCATGCCCTATTCCCTGTTTACCTCTTTACCTCTTTAACAAAAAAACTGCTGCCTGTTGCTCAAACCACAGTAAACTAGACTAAAATTGGAGTGATTGACTGTAGCGTTAAAGGGTAACGTGATCCAATTCACACGCCGAGAAATAGAAAAAGCTTGGCGAGAAAACCTATCGGCTTCTTCCAGCAAAACCCCCAGAACTAATCCTCATCGTCTGCTATTGTTTTATGCTGTTGAGTGTGGACTCAAGGCAATTCTGATGCGCCGACGCCAGAGAGACTGCACTGATGACAGTAAGCTGTTCGGCATTTAAATAGGGTATAATTAAAATAGGAAATCCGAAAAACGAAAAAAATATGCCAGCCAAAAATTATTTGAAACCCGCTCAAAAAGAAAAATTACAAGTTGCTCTAAAAACCGAGAAAAATGCAGA
>NZ_JAVKEA010000145.1:0-26462 GCF_040221695.1 Coleofasciculus sp. E2-BRE-01
TGTCCGTTAGCATTTAAGGTTGTTCAGCCCCCTAAATCCCCCAATTCTGGGGGACTTTGAACTTCCTGCTCCCCCCAAATTTGGGGGGTTGGGGGGGCTAAATGCAGTATGAGTGAGGTCAATTACGAGATGTGTGTACACGGTAGCTTCAAAAGGGGGAGACCAAAGGATGCTTTGCTTTTGGGGATTTAGGGGGATCTAAACGGTAATTGAAGTTTTGAGATTAAGTTGACCTAATAACCAACGACGTGCGCCCTTAATTGATTTGATTATCAGTCGCCGATGTCCACCTTAACCTCTCGCATGGAAGCGGTACAGTCACCCGTGATTCCCATCGTTGGGGAACTGATTCGCCGTCATCCCGGTACAATTTCCTTGGGACAGGGTGTCGTGTATTACCCGCCCCCACCAGAAGCGATCGCACGATTGCCGGAATTTCTGGCTGATCCTGATAACCACAAGTACAAGGCGGTTCAGGGAATTGCACCGTTACTATCTACTATTGCCGCTAAACTGCACACGGATAACCGGATTACTCTCAACCAACACAACTGTATCGTCGTCACCGCAGGCGCAAACATGGCGTTTATGAATGCCATTCTCGCCATTACCTCTCCCGGAGACGAGATTATTATTCAAACGCCTTACTATTTCAACCACGAAATGGCAATTACCATGGCGAGTTGTCATCCGGTACTTGTGGCAACGGATGAGAATTATCAACTGCGTCCCCTGGCGATCGCGAAAGCCATTACAGAGAAAACCAAAGCCGTGGTGACGATTTCACCGAATAATCCCACCGGGGCGGTTTACTCTAAAGCCGCGTTACAGGCGGTAAACGAACTCTGTCGGGAACGGGGAATTTATCACATTAGTGATGAAGCGTATGAGTATTTTACCTATAACGGCGTCAAACACGTTTCCCCGGCGGCTTTTCCCCAAAGTGACTCCCATACGATTTCCCTGTACTCCCTGTCGAAAACCTATGGCTTTGCCAGTTGGCGTATCGGCTACATGGTAATTCCCCAGCATCTGCTGGCAGCGGTAAAGAAAATTCAGGATACGATTCTGATTTGTCCCCCGGTTGTCTCCCAGTATGTCGCCTTAGCCGCCTTACAGATGGGATTGAGTTATACCCAACCCCACATTCAGGCGATCGCGACGGTGCGACAGTTGATATTAGAGGCGTTACAGCGATTGGATGGGTTGTGTGCGATCGCACCCGCCGATGGCGCGTTTTACTTTTGGCTTAAAATAAATACTTCAATCAACCCAGTCGAGTTAGTCGAACGCTTGATTCGTGATCATCGCGTCGCCGTGTTACCCGGTACAACCTTTGGCATGGAAGAGGGCTGTTATCTACGAATTGCTTATGGGGCGCTACAAAAAGAAACAGTCGCCGAGGGTATTGAACGCTTAGTGCAAGGATTACAAACGATTTTGTCCTGAGATCCCAGCCAACCCCCTCATTGACAAACAACAAAGGACATAGGACCAATGACCAATGACGAATTAGGTATTTATTCCTCTTTTAGTCTCGAAAAAGATTTGCTAATGTTATTGAGGCTGTAAAGCCGACTAATTTAACACATTTTAACAAAACTTATGAAACATTACTGTGAAACTTGGTTAAACGAATGGTGCTACGAAAACGGCTGGACAGACTTATATGTTGAGCGCAATAACTATTGGGCGTTCCCACCGGGCGCTGTAATTCCAGAACCGTTGCCGATAGACGCCTTGAAATGGATTAAAGCGGAAAAAGGCTGGAGTGGCGAAGAAAAACGATGGTCAATTGGGGCAATGTTGGTTACTGTTGTTGCCGCTATTTTGACCGTTTATTTGCAGTCGCCTATGCCTTTGGGTGTAGCCTTTGCCTTTGCTGCTGTAACAGTTGGGCTATTAGAGGTTGAACTTGAATAGATACCCAACCGTCCTATCCTTAAGCGGCTAAAGGTGCAACACCCATCTGGTCAATGATCTCGTTGAATAGGGAAATTTGCTCATTCAGGTCTAATAACGCGATCGTTCTCAACAGAGTTGTAGCTGAGGATGAAAGCGGATAAGCGATCGCCACTGGACTCACTTCACCTGTGGACATCCAATCAAATAGCTGAGTCCAAAACGCCAGTTTTGTTTTCAGCGTGAATAGTCCGTATTGACGACTGATGGGGCTATCTGTCTCCTGTAATAAGTCCTGCATCGCCGCTAACTGTTCAGTAGCAGGCATTTGCTTGATCCGATGCAGCAACCCTTGGGTCAAAAATAGCCGTGCCGCACCCGCAGGTGTTGGCGCTAACGAACAGCCCAGGTTTTGGTACATCCCCCATAGCAGCCCTAACTGATCCTCAACAGACAGGCGCTGGAAGTCGTTAAACGCCTGGTTAACGGCTGGCTTTAGTTCAAGAGTTGCGGTGGGCAGTTGGTTAGTCATGAACATCATGCACGAAGTAGGGCAGCAATGAGTTAACAATTGTTCAAAGTAATTATTCTAATTGTAATAAAACTTAAACGGCAACTCTACGTCAATTGGGATTTAGCCGAGGTATTACGACTTGACAAAGGTTCAGAGATAGCCGTAAAACCGCTGTAGTAGCGGCAGAGAGGGCTGGAGAGAACATTTCCCAGGTAAAGATTTGAATTCCTGATTATTCCTATAGCCTAAATGTAAGATGGATGGTACGCTCCTTAAGCTGGGTTCGTAGTAGGCACGAAGCGTGCCAGAAGCGCTAAAGCGCTGACTACAAACTCTAAAGTCAGTGCCATTCAGCTTAAGTCAGTGCCATTCATCATAAGATGCGTCTCAAACTCCTTTAAAGCCCACCTCTGTATCCGCTTCCTTATCTGAATTCCCAGGTGGCAGCGTAACTGTTTCAGCCATTTTGCGAAACACGCCAATTTGATTCAGAATAATACCGCCAATAATCACCGCCCCACCGATATATTGCGCCATCGTAGGCACTTCCCCCAGAATAAAATAAGCCGCTAAAATTCCAGCAATGGGGCTAAAGGAACTCGCTAAGGAAACATCGGCTGCACCCGTTGCCTTTAACCCCATAAACCAACAGAGTTGACCCCCGACGACAATCACCATGCCGTAAATCAACATCCATTGCCACAGAAAGGGCGAAAACACATCCATAAAATGATTGGGTTCAAACAGCATCAAGACAACGACAAAGAACACTAACGTTGCCATTGCCATGCGATAGATGCTGAAAATAGCCAACGGAATCTGGCGTAGCTTCACCTTACTAATAATCGTGGACAAGGCTAACGCCACGGCACCGCCTGCGGCAAATAATTCCCCTCTGCCAACTTGAAATCTCCCCATATTTAACATATCCGTGGCGGGAGTCTGAAGTAATACAGTCAAAGAAACGCCAATGAACGAAACCACTGCACCCGCTATCACCCACTTATTTACCCGTTCTCCCAGCAAGAGTATCGATAACGCCAGAATCAGGGGCGGTTCAATACGCCCAATTAGCACCACATTATTGACCATTGTTAAGTCTAGTGCCATAAATATTAAAGCCGGAGCTAATGCCCCGGACAGTATTGCCACCCCCGTCAATCCCAGCCAATCTGTCGCTGAGAGACGTTTTAAGGATTCAACATTCCACTGCTTGCCATAGATTAAAATGAGGGCGATTAAGGCACAAAGATTTCCCGCAAACAGAACATTACAGAACGAGATGGGATTTCTGCCATCAATTAAATTTTGATCTCCCAAATTTGTTAACATCCGGATTACCGCATTGGCTGACGCGAAAATCACAATCGCAATCAACAGATAAGCGCGTCCGGGAATTTGATTGAATACATTAGCCGGGTTCGCCGTTCGTCTGGACATCAGGTGAAGGGGGACTCCTGGATTGACTCAGCCAAAACCGACATGAATTGGCGTTGGCGACTATTGTATCATCCAACGTTTTCATCGTACTCTTACACTCCAGATCCCCGACTTCTTTGTCGAAATCCTGCTTATCTAAATGCATGGGATTCAGAAGTCCGGGATCTACCGGAACTACCCCCCTTATAACCCAGTCCGCGCAGGCGGACTTTGTTTGTGTAGCAGCGATTTCAATCGCCGTAGCAAAAGGAGATGATACTGTATCCTGATCTCAAAACCCTAATAGCCAAACCAACGATAGAGTTTTTTGTTGGAAGTCATTGCTGCATTAGCCGAACAGTTATCTTCTGACGCCGGGGAATGTAACGTTTTCTTTCTCTGCGTTTCCAGTAGAGCAATAATAGTCTGATGAATCAGTTCTTCGACCATCATTCGCTCTTCTATGGAAGCGTAAAAGCGTCTAGGGTTTTTGGGGAGTTTTTCAGATTCGTACAGGATAGTATAAGATTGATCCGGAATTCGACTTAATACCTGATTTATGAGCTGGTTAAATAATTCTGCCTGAGCAAAAGCTTCTTGATAAGGAGTCTCTGGATAAGTTGCCAAGATATCTTTGACTTCTTGAATGACAAGCAGACAGGTTAGATTGATAATTTTCTGCGACATGATGCTGATCTTCTTATTTGAGGATAGGAATACTGTTTACTGCGCCAATCAAACAGAGAAAATTACTTAACCAAGAATCAGGATTCAAGCTTTACTAGCAATTTTTGACAATTAACTAGAGAAGAAACCGCTTCATTAACCATAATCTCTAAGTTAGATTCAGAGTCAGCTTCAAACAGGAAACGTTCACCTGGAAAAATAACCCGTTGCCAATTAGTATGGGATTGATTCACAAGCCGGATAACCTGAACATGGCTAGTGTAATTAGTATAACAGCAGAGACTTTGGTGATTATTAGATATACTTAGGCTGGGTTTAGAGACGGAAGTTGTTTGACGAGAAGTGGTTTGAGAATTCATATCTATCTGTAAATGAAGGGTGAGTGGCTATGAGTCAGAAGAGAGGTTGCCAATCCTAGCCGGATAGAGGTTGAGCTGGGATGAATGGAGATCCCTCTGCCTACATCTTGCTTGTCGGTCGGGATAATGCTGAAACCTTTAACTTGACTGACATCTAGTAGCATATCAATTCCTGCTAGACTCTTACGTCTGTCTAAAGATGGGGACTTATATGAAGTTGCTTTGTTACGCTGAATACAGGCGTATTGGCAGGGCAGAATCTATTAATCTTTCCAAAACACTGAATCACACACCTGAAAATCTATCTATGGGGGAATATTTACAGGGGAAAAGGAGTACCGGGACGTTTGACATGGACTTAAAACAGTTTATACAGCAGCTAGATGCATTACAAGGACGTTTAGAGCAGCTTTACCACTGTGTCAATACTTCAAACGGCAAATCCCACCTGTTACCGTCAGCCTTTAAAGAACTCGGTATGGCTTCAGAAGAACTGCAAGTAGCGATGGAGGAACTTCTAGCACAGGCGGAGGAATCGGCAGCGATGCACGTAAAATTAGCAGCCGAACGCCAGCGTTACCAAAGCCTATTTGAGTTTTTGCCCCATGCTTACCTAGAAACAGATACCAAAGGGAAAATTATAGAAGCAAATCAAGCTGCTGCCAACCTAATGAATGTATCGCAGCGGTTTTTAGTGGGTAAACCCCTAGACATCTTCTTCCCTAAATCTGATCGCCGCAAGTTTCCGGCTAAACTCATCCAGATTCAGCAGCGTAACATACAACAAGAATGGCTCGCTCAGATTCAGCCGCGTCAAGGTAAACCCATGGAGGCGGTTTTTACGGTAAGTCCCTACTGTGATTTAGACAATCAGCCAATCAGTTTACGCTGGATATTACAGGATATTCGCGATCGCCAACCTATGCTGAGGGGAGACAATTATTGCAATAATACCAACCTTTATCAAAATCGCCCTCGGTATATCTACCATAAAGGCGAGACAATTTCTCTCAAACCCCATACCATTTGGTTCGTCTGCCAAGGCGTGATTAAACTGAGTACAGTTAGCGAAAGTGGTGATGAAATAATCGTGGGATTAGTCGGAGAATCCATGCCTTTCAGTTCTAGCATGACCTCTCTACCGATTTACGAAGCCACTGTTGTCTCGGAAGCAGCAGAGTTAATTAGTATTTCTTGCACTGAAATTGCCGCCTCTCCTCAACTATCTCAGACGCTGTTACCTCAGCTTAATCAGCGGTTACAACAGACAGAATTTTTATTAGCCATGGCGGGGAAGCGACAAATAACAGACCGTTTGCACTGTTTCCTAGACTGGTTAAAAGCGAAATTTGGTCAACCAACATCAGAGGGGACTCGTTTAACGGTTCGCCTGACGCATCAGGATTTTGCGAACGCCTGTTGCACCACTAGAGTCACGATTACTCGACTCTTCAATCAGTTACAGCAGCAAGGAATAATTACCTTTGACGCGCAGCGGCATTTGGTATTAAGAGATTGAGAGATTAAATTGTCCATCTAGCTGACTTAAGCCCTCAACTAAAGTTGGGGCTAAAAGCTAAAACCCGTTGAAACGGGTTCAAAGAGTTAAGCTAAAATTGTGGAAGAGATTTTACCATTGAATAGGGCGCAAGTCTTTGCGCCCCTACGGTTTCCGGGCGTAAGCCTAATTCATCAAATTGGGTGTGCCACGCCACTACTTATACAATGTTTCAAGCTACTCGTCGCCGTCTGGCACTTTGGTATACAACAGTTACGGCTGTCTTATTATTACTATTCGCGACAGGGGTTTATTTATATGTCCGCAGCACCTTAATTGAACGGGTAGACGATACCTTAAAGCATGTGGTGGAAGTTGTCGATCGCTCTCTAGTGATTCAGCCAACTGAGGGGACGGTTACTCCTTATCAAATTAACGTAGAAGCCAGTTTTCGCGATAATACCCAAGCCGTGGAGGATGACCACATTGACTTAGAATGGTTTAGTCCCACGGGTGAGTTGCTGTGGTCAACCCTATCAGAACCCCTGGATATTCCCCTGCATCCCCGACAAACAGCGGAAACTGTCCATCTATCCCCGGATCACCTGCTGCGTCAGTTCACCAAGCGAGTCGAACTGGGACGGTATGTTTTAGGCTATTTACGGGTGAGTCATCCCTGGTTTGAAGTCACCAAACCCATCCGCCAGTTAATCGTCGATTTAACGGTGGGAACAACCCTAATGATTCTCTCCACCGCCGCGATTGGTTGGTTACTCTCCGAACTCGCGATGAAACCCGTGCGCGACTCCTACCAACGGTTAAAACAGTTTACGGCTGATGCTTCCCATGAGTTAAGAAATCCCATCGCCACGATTCAAACTAACGTGCAAGTAGCGTTAGCTGATCCAGATATGGAACCGCAATGGCAACGCCATCAACTCAAAGTCGTAGAACGATTAACCCAGCGCTTGGGACGATTGGTGAATGATTTGCTCTTTTTGGCGCGAGTTGATAGTGGTATGGTACAACCCGAATGGGAACCTGTCCCCTTGGATGCGTTGCTGATGGAAGTGATTGAAGAACAACAGTTAATTGCTGATCAAAAGGGTATTTTTCTGTCGCTGCATTTGCCAGAAACCCCTGATTTTGATAGAGACGACAACGATACGAGTGCCGAATTATCTGTTGATTCTACCGTTCGTAGTGAGCGCCTTAGCGCTTCCCAGCCCCCCCTACAACCCTTAGACGACGAGGTGTTTACCCTTCTGGGCGACTGGAATCAGTTAGCGCGTTTATTCACCAATCTCGTCAGTAATGCAGTGCAATATACGCCACCGAAAACGGACAAAGACGAGGAAGGATGGGTGCAGGTGAAACTCGAATTGGTCAAGCGTTCCACTAAAGGTGGACGCCAAGGTTCTTCCTGGATTCAAGTTCAAGTTCGCGACAATGGTATTGGGATTCCTGAAACCGCATTACCGCTGATATTTGATCGTTTCTATCGCATCGATCCTGCCAGAACTAAAGATGCGGCGTCAGGTTCCGGATTAGGGTTAGCGATCGCTAAAGCTATTGTAGACAATCATCATGGTCAGATTCACATAGACAGCACACTGAATCAAGGTACTACAGTAACGGTTAGTTTGCCAATGAGTCAGCTTGATTCCCCCAAACGAGCGTATCTAAGTGTTCCCTAATCTCAACCGTTAACTTTAATTGTGTCCACCCACTTAAACAGTTAGGTTAATGCTGAAATTAACGTTTCGGCTGACTTTTTGTCTGCTTTTTGTCATATTCTTTTTTCAGGACTGTCCCCAATCCCAGGGCTATAGCTGAACCCAAAAGGGTAAGCGGTTCAGGGACAGTTGCCACAATGGACTCTGCGGTCAAATCAAAATTTTCCTCTCCTCGAATTGCCAAGGAAATAGCATCAACCTGGGTCAAATCAATTGCTGCAACATTATCAAACTCATTGAACTTGAAGACGACAGAGGTAGGATTGAAACTAGGAGATAGAGTTCTGGTTAGACTGGCAGTACCGTCATTATCCATCACAGAAAGAGTTAAGATCGCTTCCAAATCAGCACTGAGTACATTAAAACGGAATAATTTATTGATTCCTCCTCCGGTTACGTCTAGACTCAAACCATTTTCATCCTCTCCATGCCAGGTAATTAGTGTCTCACTCTTAACGCTTGTATCATTGCTAATCGTCAGAATTTCAGGTTCAGTCGGTGAACCTAGTACGGCTACTTCCGCATTTAGCGAACTGGGGGAAGGATTTTCTAATATTGTTAATCGGATATCGCGTTTTCCCCTAACGATTGGATTAGCAGAATAAATCGTTGAATTAAACGTTGTACTACTAGCCGCAGAGATATGTTGAAACCCATCATCAAAAGAGTCAATTGTAATCGTGGCAGCTTTCGCCTCACCTGCACTCAAGGCTAACGTCCCCCCGATAATAACACTGGCGAATAAATGTCTTTTCATGTCCTTTTCTATTTTTTAGTGACACAGCCTCTTTTTTGGGCTTGCGTTTAGCATAGTCCACTAAAAAAAGCTACGGCAACCTATTTGAAAAAGTTCCGTATAAACACGTAGTTAAAGATTAATGAATAAGTAGTGTACTGAGGCGAGAGGAACAGAGCCAAGAAGAGGGAGAACAGTAGGAAGTTGAGGTTTGTTTATCTTTATGAGTACAGCAGAAAAATTGATATGTAGATACTTATTTGATGATTTTGATATCAACTAAATACGTATAAATACTGAATACCCTATCGTGGCAGTCGCTGCGACCCTTATCTCAGGCAGCCCGACAGATGCTAATTGATCACTTTCAAGTCTTTTGGGGTATTACAGTTAAATAAAATCTGGCGATCGCGAACTGGAAGTTCCTGGACAGGATGCTGTGCCAGCCATTTTTGAAAGGAGCGCCCTCCCTGATTAATATAATCGATTAATTGGGGTAAACATTGGCGTCGGTAAAAACCACACAGGGGTTCCCATCCTTTGGGACTTCGGGGGAGTACAGCCATCACCTCTTTGGGAGCATTTGTCAAGTGGCTTCCCCAATTTTGCAAAACCTCAACTTGAAGTTGGGGTAAGTCACAGGCGAGTAAAAGCACCCAATCCCGTTTTACTTGAGTTAATCCTTGAGCAAATGCGACCAAAGGACCATGGGATTGAGCCTCTCCCAGGAGCAGCATTTCTTGGATAAGATGGCAATTTCTCGGTAAAATGTCCCGATATCGTTCGGGCCAAGGAGTGACCACAAAAACTTCACGAGTACATTTAAGGGCAATGGTACAAACCTGTCTCAGTAATGGCGTACCCTGGATCGGAATCAAAGCTTTGTCCTGACCCATGCGAGAACTTTGCCCGCCCGCTAAAACTATCGCTGAGAAAGAAACATGGGAATCCGTCAGCACAGCAGACAGTTCATCTGCTAAATGCAGCCGTCCTCGCCGTACCGCCCGCAGTAGGCGATCGATAACGCATTTCTCGTCTGTACTGAGATCTTCGCCTAAAATCGCTGCCATCAGTCCATAGCGGTCAGCTTTCGTCATGTAACCAGAACTGGTCGCTTGGGCAAAGAGTTCCGAGAGAGCGCCCGGAAGAAGAATAGGAGATTGCATAGACAGCTACCGCGCAACATCGCTCAAGTCAAGTTATGTTAATTTTCCTCAAATTTTACAAACAGAAAGTGATAACCCTCCGGTAGCCCTGTGATACCGATCACTTTAAGGGGGAGCAGGGGAAGATGGGGGAGATGGGGGAGATGGGGGAGATGAGGGAGATGGGGGAGATGAGGACAGTCATGGTAGAAACGTACCATGGTGTATCTGTGTGTAGGGGCGGGTTTAGGGACTAATATTGATGGTTTTCCTTAGCGTGGCTGCAAAACCCGCCCTGACCAAATGACGAATGACGAATGACAAATGACAAATGACAAATAACTTACTCATCAATTTGCCATAGATCCCGACTCAACGGTTCATCGAGAATTTTCTTGGGACGTAACACCAGAATTAGCTGTCCCAGTAACGGTATATCCGGCTGTTCCGAAAACCACTCAATTGCCAATGTCCCCGATTGATCAACCATATAATAATTATCGGCATCCCACTCTGGTGTTTTGCGGTCAACAATTAGCAACACCGCTTCTGATTTTTGATTCTCTTGCTTAGGAATCTGAGTGATATTACCCAAAATTGCCACAGGCTCTTGTGCCTTGGTAACAATTTGCCAACCGGGAATGGCAACAATCTGTTGCTGATGGGCAGAATCCACAATCTGAAACGCCCCCTTTGTCTTCACCGCCTCCACTTGATGGAACTCAGCAGTCGTTACCGGAAACTCACCCACCAATGGGATCAGTTGCGGTAATTGTTCGCTCGCTTCCACGCGATAGAGGGGCAAACGGGGCGCTCGACGGCGGTTCCCTCCAAAAGGTTCTGTAAGTAACTGCTCAATTTCTTCCCGCGACGATTGGCTATGAGCAAACATTAACCCTCGTGCGACTAAGCGCGATCGCTCTTGTAAATTCTGCTGTTGTTGGGCAAGTTTCCAGTATTGGTAAGCCACAGCATCACCGGGATGATCTGAAAATCCTTCCGGTAGGCTACGGCGACGCGACAACTCTTTCATCGCTTTTGCCACCTCACGGGCACCATCAGCATCCAGATTTCTGGCAACAATAAACTCAGAAGCGGCGGCTCGTTCCGGTTGGGTGAGAATCCGCAACTCATAGAGGATATCACTCCCCGTCCGATCAAAGCGCGATCGCACTGCCTCCGATACGCCAGCTTTGACTAACGTTTCATAGACCTGAGATGCTACAATGACTTGATTCTGTTGAATTGGCTCAAACCCCGTTTGTTCAAAAACGGCTTGGGAACTATAGCCAGCACTTTGGAGTTGTTGACACGCTTGTCCCCACTCTACCCAGTTACGTTCTTTGCGCCTGAGCAACTGAATTAGTGCATCAGCATCTACTGTCTCTGAGTGAGCTTGAGGATTATGGTGAGGATTTCCAGGTGATATTTCAGTCATAATGGGAAGGAAAGTTTGCCGTATTTTTTGAGTTATCAGATGTCTCAATTTTCTCGTGATTAAATAGTAATAGATTTAATCAAAAACTAGCTAGGGTTAGATAAAAAGCTTAAGGTTAAGACAGTTTACATCTATTGGGCAACAGGACAGACCAAAATAGCCTTACCCTTGTGGCTCGCCAGTTCAAACTTACTCACTTGGAGTTTGTTGTAGTGTTATGGACAAGGTGAACCCTAATTTTGATAATATCACTCGTCAGTTCATGAGTTTGGAGCGATCGCAAAAACCGAAAATGCTTGTGGTGGATGATGAACCCGATAACTTGGATCTCCTCTACCGCACCTTCCGGCGTCACTTTAGCGTATTCAGGGCTGAAAGTGGCGCTCAAGCCCTCTCGATCCTTTCCAATGAGGGAGAAGTCGCCGTAATTATTTCTGATCAGCGGATGCCAGAAATGAAGGGAACGGAGTTTTTGAGCAAAACCGTCCCCCAGTTTCCGGATACCATGCGGATTATCTTAACCGGGTTTACGGATGTGGAAGACTTAGTGGAAGCCATTAATGCTGGACAAGTCTATCGCTATATTACCAAGCCCTGGGACCCGAACGAACTCAAAACCGTTGTAGAACGGGCAGTTCAAACCTACGAACTCCTGAAGCAACGCACCGAGGAATTGCAGCGAGCCCATGCTCAAATGGCGCTCATGGAAACCCTGGTGCAAGTGGCGCAAGATTCAGACAGCCTAGAAACCAGCTTGCCCCAAATCGCCAAAATCTTTAGCGACAGCTTTGGCACAGACATCTGTATCCTGCAACTCGTAGAAGATGATCATTTGATAGATGTAAAAGGTACACACAGCCAAGATGAATCCCTTGTCAACCCCCTAGAATCCGATCCCCTCTTGCCAGACGCGATCGCTAATCGCCAATTGCAAGTCTGGATTAACACCCCGGGTGCAACTCCCCAAGACGCCACAGAGTATTACCAGAAAATTGGCATTAAAGCCCACCTGCTGATTCCAATTGTCCACCGCAGCGAACTCCTAGCTCTACTCTCCCTCCAATGGCAACAACAGGCGCGTAAATTGAGTGAAGATGAGCTAAAACTGATTCACCTATCCGCCCAGCAGGTTGGTTTAGCGATCGCAACCAGTCGCTGAGTGTTGAATCTGTAGGGGCGGGTTTAGGGATTTCTGTGGCGCGGTTGATGATAACGTTTATTCAAAACCCGCCCTCATCTCTCCCAGCTTCCCCTGTTCCCTGTTCCCCGTTCCCTGTTCCCCGTTCCCTAACCAATGACAAATGACCCCTCAGAAATTCGCCACTTATTTGACCGCATCGCCCCAGTTTACGACCAACTCAACCAGTGGTTAAGTTTAGGTCAACATCGGATCTGGAAAAAGATGGCGGTGAAGTGGTGCGACTTAGAGCCAGGTGAGATTGGGTTAGATGTATGCTGCGGAAGTGGCGATTTAGCCGAACTGCTAGCACGAGAGGTAGGCGCAACGGGTCAAGTGTATGGGGTTGATTTTTCGCCTCGGCTACTCGCGATCGCAAAAGCTAGAGCAACTTATCATTATCCTCCCTTAACCCTTCACTGGATTGAAGCCGATGCTCTTGATTTACCCTTCCAGGATAATTTTTTCCACGGTGCCACCATGGGGTATGGTTTGCGGAATGTTACCGATATTCCCGGTTGTTTGCGAGAACTGTACCGAGTCCTCAAACCGGGGGCAAAGGCGGCTATCCTAGACTTTCATCGTCCTCAACACCCAGCCCTACGTCAGTTTCAGCAATGGTATCTCGACACAATTGTCGTACCCCGTGCCAAATCCTTGGGCTTAGAGCAAGAATATGCCTACATCACTCCCAGCTTAGAGCGATTCCCCACCGGAAAACAGCAAGTTGAACTTGCCCACCATGCGGGATTTAGCCGCGCCACTCACTATCCCATCGCTGGGGGAATGATGGGCGTTTTGGTTGTCAGGAAACCGTAGCGTCTTGACGGGGTGGGTAAACGACTTGAGGAATTGACAGGGTGTAGGGGTGTCGGGTGTGGGGGTGTCGGGTGTCGTTTAGCTTTTTTACAAAATAGCGAAGGTGAAAGCCCTCGAGATTTATCCGAGGGATGAAACGCCCCTTGAACGAGAACAGTGGCTCTTCGTGGTAACAGCAGGAGAGAATCCCCAACTAGATTGCTTGCAATCTAGTTGGGGTCTGTTCAACCGTAGAGCCTACAATGGGGATCAGGGATTGGGGATTATAAAACGCCCAAGTCAACCCTTTCCACCAATCCTTGCTTGTCCATTCTGTATTACGTCGGTTGCTGTTTTGAATTTATCGAACCTGTGGCTGCTATTCTTGCCTCCAATCGCGGGGGGAATTATTGGCTATTTCACTAATGATTTAGCAATTAAAATGCTATTCCGTCCCTACCGCCCCATTTACATTGGCAAGCGGCGGTTACCGTTTACACCCGGTTTGATTCCCGATAACCAGGAACGGTTAGCGAAACGGGTATCCGATACCATCATGGGTTCTTTGTTAACCCCGTCGGAGATGCAACGACTAGCACGGCGTCTACTGCATCGGGAACGGGTGCGTGGGGCAATTCTGTGGATGCTCAATCTGACGTTGCAACAAGTCCAGTTAGATAAGGAACAGAAAACAGCGAAGATTCTTGCGGCTATCCTCCACGACTTATTAGGAGAATCCTTGCCCCGTTTACTCAAAGTTTTAGCCCGCCGTGAGAATTTTTTAGAAGCCCAGCTTAACCAAATTTTTGACCAAATTTTGCTGGAGTTTCAACTGAATGAGCAACAAGCACAACAGCTTTCCCAGTGGATTTTGCAAGTGGCATTACCACCTGATGTGCTGCGTCAAGGGATTATTGATTTTTTAACGGATCGCAATATCCAAATCATTGATGAAGGGTTTCGCGAGAAGACAAGTGGCACCTATTGGATTGTCGCCAATTTATTTGGACTACGCAATACGCTAACCCGTTTGCGAACCTATTGCTTAGATGAGAAAGAGGAAAGCAATGCGCGTCTGCAAGAATTATTGACCGCCTTGGGTGCCCGTGAACGGTTACAGTTATGGCTGCAAACTCTATCTCTACAAAATTTGCCTGTGTCTACGGTGCGACAGTTACGCAAAACCATGCGAGATGCGGTTCGCACGTATATCCGAGAGCAGGGCGGTGAATTTTTGCAAGGATTAAGTCAATCCATTGATTGGGAAAAGGTCGCGGTATTAATTTTAAACCGATTGCGAGAGTCGGCGATTATGAGCAGCTCAATGGAATTAATTAGTCAAGAACTGGCATTAATTTTGGAGCGTTATCTGGAAGAAGATTTAGAAAAACTGGTGACTCAAGTTATTCCCATTTTATCCATTGATCAGCTTATTGTAGAGCGGGTAAGAGGTACATCACCGGAATCCTTAGAAGTTGCCGTTAAAGTGATTGTCAAAAATGAATTGCAAGCGATTGTTAATTTAGGCGGGATTTTGGGTGTAGTGATCGGTTTATTTCAGACTGGGTTAATCCTATTTCGGGGATTTTGAGATAGGGAACTGAAGGGGTGGGTAAGCGACTTGAATAGTCGGTAGGGTGTGGGGTGTAGGGTGTAGGGTGTGGGGTGTCGGGGCGGGTTTGACCGATAAGTCCGATAACTTGACGAAACCTGCCCTTCTAGGGGAATAGTGGTGAGGTAAATTTTAACTCCCTGCAAGTAGTATGGCAACAAGTCGGTCTCTTAATACGGTTAGGTCTGCGATCGCGGTAAGTGCTTTAATACTATTGATATGCAGCAGCTTACGGCATGCCTTATTTCAATCCACTGCTTTTGATTTGGGCTATTTTGACCAGGCGACTTACCTGATTAGCCAGGGACAACCCCCGATTGTGTCCTTCTGGGGTTACCATTTTATGGGCGGTCACGCAGATTGGATTCTCTATGGACTCGCCTTGCTGTACAAAATCCATCCCGATGTCCATTGGCTGTTTGCGGTGCAAGCCATTGCGTTAGCTATAGGTGCTTTACCCACCTTTTATCTCGCCCGTCAAGCAGGGTTAAAGGAGTCCCAGGCAACAGCAATGGCAATCGTCTATCTGCTGTATCCATTAATTTTTAATCTCAATCTATTTGATTTCCATGCCGAAGTTATCGCTTTACCCGCTTTTTTAGGCGCAGTTTTGGCGGCGCGGCTGAATCGTAAGATTTGGTTTTGTGGGGCAGTTATTTTAATTTTGGCGTGTCGGGATGCTTTATCTCTGACGGTAGCCGCCATGGGGTTTTGGTTGTTGGTGTTTGAGAAAAAGCGGTGGTTTGGTGGGATGGCTTTAGCGGCAGGAATTGCCTGGTTTTTAATTGCCACTCAAGTGATTATTCCCGCCTTTAGACCCAATGGTGTTGAAGCAGTCGGGCGCTATGCTTTCTTAGGAGACTCGGTTCTAGAAATCGCAAAAAATCTACTTCTTAAACCGGGGTTAGTATTGGGAAGAATTTTTACTTTGCCCAACCTGGAATATTTAGTGTTGCTGTTCTCACCCCTGATTTGGGGACTTTCACCCCAGCATCTAACCCCTTTAGTCAGTGCCGTCCCCACGTTGATTATTAATCTAATCACTGACTACCAACCTCAAAAAGATTTAATTCATCAGTACTCTTTACCTGCATTGCCTTTTCTATTATTAGCCGTCATTTCTACATTAGCCGCCGGAAAGGGATGGTTACGTCACCCGCGAAGCATGATGATCTGGTCATTGGTTGCGTTTTTAGCGTTAGCCAAATTTGGTTATTTTTGGTCGAGATATTTGGAATCCATCGATACTTGCCAAGCGACAAGGGAAGCCATTGCTCAAATTCAAACTAAAGGTGGGGTTTTAGTTCCTGCCCAAGTTGCTCCCCATTTAACCCACCGCCCTGTGGTTAAGCTAGTAACCGTCGGTGCGGAAACAACTGAGTTAGGGCAATTTGATTATGTACTATTGAATCAGCGTCATCCGGGTTGGGGAAGTAGTCCAGAGGTGGTTAGCCATTTGTTAGAACGGTTACAAAATACACCTAAGTTTCAATTAAGTTATCAGCAGGATGAAGTTTATTTATTTACCCAGAGGTTAATTAGGAATTCTGGAAATGAATCGAGATGAATTTGGCATAAATCATAGACGTGCCATGGCATATCTGTAGGGGCGGGTTTAGGAACTAAAGTCAGCTTCTCAGACATAAATGAACAACAAAACCCGCCCTTATTAAATCATCAGGATAAAAAATTATGAACGTTTGCGAAATTCAATCACAGTATCTTTGATGGTGATGTCATAGCCGTCAAAAAAGTCATGTCCCAACAGTCCAACAGGCATGGATGGTGGTGCGATCGCGACTTCAAGATCTCGTTTCAGACGACCATCAGTTTCGATGGAGTCCAAGATTGTCACTTGCATTTGTACAACCGCGCCATCGGCTACACTCATTTGGCTGAACCCAACCGGTTTTAAGTTTAGTGAGGACGCGATCGTCTGGGTGATTAGCGTATTTGTTGCTCCGGTATCAAACAGCATATCAAATTCCCGTTGACCATTAAAGGTAACTTCGATAATGGGAATACCTCGAACTTTTCCTTTAATCGGTATCGAGAAAAACTGGGGACTACTATCCCCTTGTTTCGGTTTCGGCGGTGGTGGTGTGGATCGCTGTTTGGCATCCGCCAGCAGGTTTTGGTATTGAGATAGCTTTTGTTGGGCGGTTGAGTGGTGCTGACTGGAAGCGGGTACAGCTTTTAATAACTGAATGGCTTCTTGCCAACGATTTGCCACTAAATTCCAATCCTCTCGACTCACCGCTGATTGACTAATCGTAACCGCACTTGTTGCCACATCAATCGCTTCTTCGTAGGTGTCTGATTGAGGGGGTGACGGTGGTTGGGGTTTTGAGGCTTGCGGTTTGGGCGAGGGAGAAGCGGAAGGGGTGGAAACCGGACTGGCGGCTTGTGTCGGAGTAGGACTTGAAACCGTATCCGCCTCACTATTACTACATGCACTGTTGAGTAGGGTTAATGTGCTGAATAAAGCGATCCAAACACGACGACTCCAGAAAGATTGCCACATCATTGGTAATTTGTCCTTTGTCATTGGTCATTAGTCATTGGTCATTAGTCATTGGTCATTTAATAAATAATTATCGCACTTGATGGGGGCGGGTTTTGAATCAACGTTACGATCAACAGCAAAACACAAGTCCCTAAACCCGCCCCTACTTGCCTTAACATTTTTCCCTAGCGATATCTAAGTTCGATCACATTTTCTTTAATCGTCACATCGTAGACACCAAAAAATCCTTGTCCTAATAGTCCGATATCGAGGTATTGATTAATCGTCACCTCCGGATTCGTGACTTCAATACCGCCGACGGCGACAGAATTGACGCGACCTCGCGGAACTTCGACTTTGCCACCCGCCGTGGAGGTGGTAACGACGCCTTCGGGTGCAACGTTTAACACTTGTGCCATTGGAGGGGTAATCGCAATTCCAGACGCCCCAGTATCGAAGAGCATTTCAAAGCGGCGGTTGCCATTAAATTGAACATCAACGACCGGAATTCCGGACACTCGGCGTTTGATGGGAACTTGAATCACTGAGGGTGTACTGCTACCACTACCACAAAGGTGACCCAGATCAATGACATTGCCGTTGCTGTCTTCTAGGTAGCAGGGCAAATCACTCTGGGAATGGGAGATACTGGTAGATGAGATAATTCCTGCGATCGCGAGGAATACAGGTAAGACTTGGCGGGATAAATAGCGTTTCATGGTGATCTTGCGCCCAGTTCGGCAGCAATCGTTGTCAGTCGTCCAATTTTCTATTTCTTAATTTAACCCAAAACAGGGGGACACGTCCTCTGTTCAGCTCATCGTAGGAGTTGTCAGGGAACAGAGAACAGAGAACAGGGAACGGGCAATACGTAATTGATTCGTCTTAGCTGACCCATCTTTTAGCGATGATGAGAGTGAAATAGATTGAACTGATTACTCATCCGGATATCTGATCAAGATGATGTAGATATTAATAAACTTTCATGATTCTTCGTTGTTACAAAATTGTTGCTAAAGAAACATCTGAATCTTATTCAGTGGATTCAAAATTTTGGGAGTCGTGCAAAATTCAAAAGACAATCTATCTAAAAAATGCGAAAATTGGCTTAAGTCTACCCTCCACCCATGCTCCCTGGCTTCCCGCCTTCCATCTCATCAACGTTAGAACTGTCTGTATTAAATCTTCACCCACTCTAAAATGGCTTTTCCTCTCTTTTTCGGGCAACAATCGATCACACGGCGAACGCTGGTTAATGTAGCCTTAAGGATTGCTGGAGTTATTGTTGTATTAACGACGTGGAGTTATTTTCACACCTTATCGTTTTTTGAGGCTGAAGCATTGGAACGGGTCAAAAAACATGTGTACGAACGAGGTGAGCGGGAACGCATTCTCTTCTCTATCGCTGTAGATAATCATACGCTGCTCAAACAAGAATTACTAAAGCACCTCAAAGAACCAAATTATAATTCCTACACTAAATTCGATCAACTCTTTGTCGAGTGGTCTGATGGGGTAATTCGCAATCGACCTCAAGATCAGCCCCCGGAAAAGTTTGACACTCTTGAGCAGGCGGGGGTTTATATCGATGAAAACCTGGTCATTGATGCAGAGGTTCGACAGCGAGTTCTTGCCTTTTACAACTTAACCACAACCTATGGCTCAGTTTGGCATCATCGTTTTATCAATACCTACATTACTAGCCCCGACAATATTATCGCCATCTATTGGCCCGGAACGCCCTGGGTGCAACGAGCTTCGACTGAACTTAATCTACAAAACGAGAAAAAAGCCTATCGTGCTAAAACCCAAACCAATGCAGAGTCAAAGACGGTATGGACAGGACTTTACTACGATCCGCAGGCTCAAGATTGGATTGTCTCTGTGAAAACACCTGTTAATTTAGATGGTGAACATATTGCCACAATTGGACATGATTTGACTCTGAATCAATTGATGAATCGCATGATTCAGGATCAGACGGAGGGCGGTTATAATATTCTTTTTAGCGGGGATGGTCATCTGATTGCTCATCCCGATAAAATCGATGAAATTAAGCAAAAAAAAGGGCAATTCAATATTCTTGAATCCGATGACCCCCACCTTCAGCGTATTTTTCAATTGGTCAAAGACATAACCCCCAATCAAGTCATCATTGAAAATCCTAAAGATAATGAATACTTAGCTGTCGCCAGAATTGATGAACCGGATTGGTATTTAGTTACCGTTTTTCCCCAGTCAATTTTAGCCAAACCCGCCCGAGACACAGCCGGCTTTATTCTGGGGTTAGGGATTGTCGCACTTGTGCTTGAACTGTTAGTCCTCTATTTTGTCCTGCGTCGCCAAGTTACGAATCCCTTAATTGAGTTGATGGGAGCAACGGAACGAATTGCGGCTGGAGATTTGAATATTCAACTGGATGATACTCGCAAAGATGAGTTAGGACGTTTGGCAAATCTGTTCAATTCAATGGCGGTTAAAGTCTACGTCCGCGAACAATTCTTAAAACAAGCTGAATCGGAAGCCAAGCGCTTACAGAAAACTGAAGCAGATACTCGCCAGCATGTTGAAAGTATTAATCAAATTCTCGAAGGTCGCGTTGAAGAAAGAACCGCTCATTTGACGGCTATTATTAATAATTTAGTTGATGGCTTACTGGTTACTGACACTCAAGGAAAAATATCTCAGTTTAATCCCGCTTTCCTCAGGATGTTAGGGTTAGGAGAACTTGATATTACGGATAAAAAGGGTCAAGATATATTAAACAGCGAGTTAGTAGAATTAGTCACCCAAACCCAAAACCATCACCGGGAAGTCTTTACCGCAGAAATTGATCTAGCGGGGGGACGTATTGGTAAAGCTGTAGCCACCGCCATTGATAAAGTGGCTTTGGCTGATGGTGCAGTTGAGGAGTTTCTGGGTTCAGTTATCCTGATTCGAGATATTACCGTTGAAAAAGAAGTGGATCAGATGAAAACGGATTTTATTTCTACCGTTTCTCACGAATTGAGAACCCCGCTGACTTCTGTCTTGGGATTTACCAAAATTATCAAGAAAAAACTAGAAGATGTCATTTTCCCCCAAATCCAAACCGACAACAAGAAAATTAATCGAACTGTTCGCCAAGTCAAAGATAATGTCACTATTATTGTCTCGGAAGGAGAACGGTTGACAGCTTTAATTAATGACGTTCTCGATATTGCCAAAATGGAAGCCGGAAAAGTTGATTGGAATATGCAGCCGTTGTTGGTTAACGAGATTATTGAACGGGCAATCGCGGCGACATCCTCGTTATTTGAGACTAAACACATTCAATTTATTAAAAAGGTGGAAACTGAGCTTCCAGAAATTTCTGGAGATAAAGATAGACTGATTCAAGTTCTGATTAATTTAATTTCTAATGCTGTTAAGTTTACTCAAAAAGGCTCAATAACCTGCCGAGCGACACAAAGGCATAGTGAAATTATTATTAGTGTGATTGATACAGGGATGGGTATTGCTCCTGCTGATCAGCCTCAAGTCTTTGAAAAATTCAAGCAAGTTGGGGATACGTTAACCGATAAACCGAAAGGAACGGGTCTAGGATTACCGATATGTAAGCAAATTGTTGAACATCATGGTGGCAGAATTTGGGTCGAAAGTGAACTGAAAAAAGGAAGTACATTTTCGTTTACTCTTCCCATTCATACTAATTTACCTGTCCAAGTAAATATGATGGATATGGACACATTGGTTAAGCAGCTTCAAGTAACGGTCACTCCTGATAAATCATCCACGAACAAGACTCCCAATAAAACAGTACTGGTTGTCGATAATGAAGCCTTAATTCGTCAACTGTTGCGACAAGAACTCGAGTCACGGGGATATCAAGTCCGGGAAGCCAAAGATGGTCTAGAAGCGATTGCACTCGTTAAGCAAGAACGACCGGATCTAATTACTCTGGATGTAATGATGCCGGAAATGAATGGTTTTGATGTTGCTGCTGTATTAAAAAATGACCCATCAACTATGGACATTCCCATTATTATTTTGTCCATTATTGAAGACCATGAACGAGGTTATCGATTAGGAATCGACAAGTATATCACTAAACCCTTTGAATCGGAACAATTGCTTCAGGAAATTGATTCTTTAATTGCTCAAGGAAGTTCTAAAAAGAAAATATTAGTCGTTGATGAAAATATATCCACCGTTAAAACCCTGGCTGATGTCCTAACCACCAGAGGATATAATGTGATTGAAGTCTTTGATGGGGAGGATTTTAAAGAAAAAGCTATTTCCGTTAAGCCGGATATGATTATTGTCAATTCTGAGTTGTCGGAACGATATAATATTGTCAAAACCCTGCGCTTTGAAAAGGGACTGGAAAATGTATTTTTTCTCTTATTAGCGAATGAAAAAGCAGATGGTAACCATCAGTCTAAAGAAGTTGCTGAATAAAAAGGATGTTTTATCTCTGATCAAGGAAATGAGTGCGGTCATGGAGACACCGATTCTGATTCAGGATACCCAGGGTCGTCTCCTTTTTGGTGAAGAAAATCAAAAGGAATTGGGACATTATCCGGTAAAGCTGGCTGATGATATTATTGGTTGGATCACAGGGGGTGAAAAAGCCGCATCGTTGGCGTCCCTCCTGAGTTATATTGCCAATAAAGAAATTCAGGAAAAAATGCTGGCGCGGGAAACCTTGGATAAATATAAAGAGATTAACATGCTTTATAATATATCAGGACGGTTAACCGCTTGCCTTGATCTCAAACAAGTCGCTAACTTAATCATTGATGAAGCCACGCGATTAATTAAAGCCACCAGTGGTTCACTCATGTTATTAAATCCCGACACGAGTGAGTTTGAGTTAGTCGCTGCCATTGGTCAAGAATATGACCCAAAAGCGCCCTTGGCATTGGGGAAAGGAATCGCTGGTAATTTAATTTTGACGGGGAAAGCCGAAATTATTAATAATGTGCAGGCAGATATTCGATTTGTCGAAGGTCGGAATCAAATTTACTCTCTAATTTGCGCTCCTTTGCAAACCAAACATGGTATCATTGGGGTGATTAATATTAGTCATCAAGAGCCAATTAATTATACGGCGGCTGATTTAAAGTTATTGACGGCTTTAGCCTCGCAAGCAGCATCTGCCATTGAAAATGCAATGTTGCATGAACAAAAACTCAAAGAAGAGCGGATTAAAAGTAATCTCGAACGTTATGTCTCTGCTAAAGTCGTTGAAGCCATCCTGGAAGAAAAAGATGATTTTTCGTTTGAGCCAGCTAAACGGGATATTGCCATTTTATTTTCAGATATTAGAAATTTTACTACGAAATGTGAGGAATTACCTCCGGAACTAATCGTCGAATACTTGAATGAATATTTTACCCACATGGTTGATGTCATTTTCAGCTATGGCGGAACGGTTAATAAGTTTGTGGGTGATATGATTGTGGCAATGTTTGGCGCTCCCTCTCGCTTAGTTTACAGTGAGCAAGGTGCGATTAAAACAGCAATTGAAATGCAAAAGCGGATCAAAGCTATTCCGGTTCCTTGGATTCGGCAAAATTTTATTACCGGAATTGGTATCAGTTCAGGGGAAGTGATTGTGGGAAATGTTGGCTCTCCTCAGCACATGGATTATACTGCTATTGGGGATAAGGTCAATATTGCCTCTCGTCTACAATCCATTGCCAAAGGGGAACAAATTTTGGTGTGTCGCAGTGTCTATGATGTTACCTATAATCTGTTTGATTTTAAGGAAGTTGGCACTGTGCAAGTTAAGGGGAAGAAAAAGCCTGTAGATGTATTTGAAGTGGTCTATTAAGATGAATAAGAAAGTCTTGATTGTTGATGATGAACCGCATATTCGCCTGTTAATGGCACAAACTTTAGAGGAGTTGGAAGATGAAGGCGTAGAAGTCCTGATTGCGGAAAATGGGGAAGAGGCAATTGAAACTATTAAAATGGAAAAACCGGATTTAGTGTTTCTGGATGTGATGATGCCTAAGATGAATGGTTTTGATGTCTGTTATGCCGTTAAAAATAATCTGGATATTAAAGATGTCTACATTATTATGTTAACGGCAAAGGGGCAAGAGTTTGACAAAGAAAAAGGGCAAAAAGTCGGGGCGGATTTGTATATGACTAAGCCGTTTGATCCCGATGAAGTTGTCGAAAAATCCTATGAAATTCTGGGATTATGAGGGGATAGCATTTCTTACTTTTCACGGGGTCTGGAAAACCTCTCTCCAAACCTCTATCCTGCAAGGATAGAGGCTTTGAATTCTCTCCCTTCCGTGCAACAAAAGCGAAGCATCCTTTGTCTTCCCCCTTCGCAGGAATGCAATTTTTTATTGATGTGAATAAGTTCAGATCCCCGACTTTTTCAAGAAGTCGGGGATCTTGCTTAAGTCTGGCTAGATTTGCCGTAATTTTACTGCTGTGGATTATGGGAAAAAAGAATCAGAATCAGTGTAATTGCTGGGAGTATAGTACAAGCGTAGAGACCGGGTTGATAGGAACCCAATTGATCCTTGAATACAGCTAAGAATGAAGGTCCTATCGCACTCGCGCATACCATACTCATCATCTGAACGCCAGAAATAGCCCCTAAATGCATTCGACCAAAGAATCTGGGTAAAGCTACCGTAGATAAGGTGCTAAAACAGCCGCCACTTGCACCTAATCCCACAATTGTCAGTCCCCGTAACCAGCCGATACCCAGGTTTGCGGCACAAGTAAAGCCGATAGCTTGAAACACAATCATGAACAAGAATAGATATTTCAAAGGAACTCGGTCGGCGCTTAGTCCCATTGAATATCCGACAATAGTGGAGAGAATTGCCATGGGTAAGAACAGAGATACTGCCTGGATTTGCGATAATCCGGCTTCCGCGCCAATATCAACGATGTGAAAGGTAATCCCGGTAACGACTAAAGCGTGAGAAGATAAGGTTAACGTGACTGCCCAGAAAATTCGGGTACGCAGCGCTTGAGAACGAGTAAAATCTCGTATCTTGTTTTCACCAAAAGTGTCTCCGGTGGTGGCTGGAGTTGTGGCGTCTCCGTCCATAATCAGACCACATTCTTCCGGGTTATCTCGGTAGAACATCCAGCCAACAAATCCCATGCCAATCCCCACAATCGCTGCCATTGTTACCCAGGTATATCGCCAACCGAAGCCGTTAATCCAGGTACTGAGAATTAACGGTGCAATGGAAAAGCTAAAGGAGACAAATACACCAGTTGTACCGGAGACAAACCCACGACGACGGTCAAACCATTTGCCTAAGGTGGTACGGCTGGTCATTGTCAGCATTCCTTGACCGGAAAAGCGCAGGCTGGTAAAACCAAGTCCGAGTATTATCAGTGCTATGGCTGAATGATCAAGGGGTAGTATACTATTGACAACGATAGCGATGCGATCGCACAAACTCAAATAACAGAGTGTTCCCCCTAGCCACAGCGACGAACCCACTACAATAACTCGTGCGCCAAAGCGGTCAAGCAGTACACCCCCCATCGGTAAGAGTAAACCACTGGTTAAGGTTCCCACCAGGTAAGCATTACTCAATTCCAAACGTGATACACCCGTCGCCTGTAGCAAATGATCCGTGAAAACGCTCACTCCTACAGTTTGACCCGGAATACTCATAATGATCCCAATCGTGCAAACCGCCGCGATAATCCAGCCATAAAAAAACGGGAAACGGGTGGTGGAGAACGGATAGTTAGGATGTAGTAACCTTATGGGAATCGTTTTATCTGTTGCAGAAATTGAGCCTTTTTCAGCACGTTTGGATCGAAATTTCATGAAAATGCACCACGTCTTGAGCTTTGCTGTCTACTTTGCCATACTTATTGTTAGTTGGCATCCTTCTATGGCGGCGATTCTCCATTGTTTCAGACTGACAGCTTAGATTTTATCGCAGCGCTGTACACTTGATTTCCACGATGAGTCCAGGGTCAGACAAGGCGGTGACACCTACTTTTGTCCAAGTCGGATATTTCTCAATAAAATACCGATCTTTTACTTCCATGAACAGCGACAAATGAGGAATGATTAGTGGTTTTGAAGCTGGAATAGAGGCTGGACTTGTGACATGATAGGTTACAAGTTCGACAACATCCTCAAAGGTTACGCCTGCGGTTAAAAGAACTTTTTTGACATTTTCAAACGCCTGGATGAACTGTTCTTCTATTCCCTCAACCACCTGTAAGTTTTCGTCGCGACCCACTTGACCGGAGACATAGACTGTATTTCCGATTCTAATACCCGGACAATAGTGATACTTTTCATATAGGAGTTCCATACCTGTGGGAATAATCACTTCGCGAGTCGCGACCATAACTCATCTCCTTGTGTAGACAATCATGTCAATACTTTACCTCTAAACCTGGGGTTAATCAGGGTAGCTTGATGATTTTAGAGTCAGCCCTCAACTCAAGTTGGGGCTAAAAGCTTAAACCCGTTAAAACGGGTTCAATGATTTACTTATACGGAAGGGGGCGAGGGCGTGAGTGGGTGATATAAAGTCAGCCCTCAACTCAAGTTAGGGCTAAAAGCTTAAACCCGTTAAAACGGGTTCAACTATTTACTTATGCGGAAGGGGGCGAGGGTGTGAGTGGATGATATAAAGTCAGCCCTCAACTCAAGTTGGGGCTAAAAGCTTAAACCTGTTAAAACGGGTTCAATGATTTACTTATACGGAAGGGGGCGAGGGCGTGAGTGTTACATATAAAGACATCAAAAAAATAAAGTTATATATAAAAAATAAATAAATAAATATCTCAAAGATATAATTATTAGTAATTATTTGAACCAGTTTTAACTTGTTTAAGATTTTAGCCCCAACTTGATTTGAGTGCTGAAATTATATCATACACTCACACCCTCGCCCCCTTCCGCATAAGTAAATAGTTGAACCCGTTTTAACGGGTT